>JBKJRJ010000259.1:0-5886 GCA_046594705.1 Vicinamibacterales bacterium | reverse complement strand
GAGCGGGACCTGGTGTCGGCCTCGCGAACGATCGATGCGATGGAAAAGGGCCTGCTGGTCAGCCGCGTCTACGTGCGCGACGTGCCGGTGTACCAGTGGTTTGCGATCCCGGCGCTGGTCGCGCTTCTCGGCGCGCTGGGGCTGCGGTCGATTCCGTATTTCGTCGATCAGACCTGATCGTCCGCCTGAGGGTGGACGCCACGAGAGTCCCCAAGAGACGTGGTAGCGGCCGCCTTCAGGCGCACGGGTCGCCTGTCGTGATGCGAGGAGGGGGCGTCACGCGGAACGCGAGAGCGCGCGATACGCGAGCGGGACAAGGTACAGCGTGACGAAGGTCGAGAGCGTCAGCCCGCCGATGACGGCCAGGGCGAGCGGCCGCTGCAGCTCGGCGCCAGCGCCCAGGCCGAGGGCCAGCGGCAGCAGGCCGAACAGCGTGCACAGGGTCGTCATCAAGATCGGCCGCAGGCGCACGCGGCCGGCGATCTCGAGCGCCTCGGTGAAGGGATGGCCCTCGTCGCGCAGGCGGTGCGCGTAGTCGATCAGCACGATGCCGTTCTTGACCACCAGCCCGACCAGCAGGATCAGCCCCATCGCCGAGGAGACGTTGAGGTCGGTGCCGGTGAGGAGCAGGAGCGCGAACGCCCCCGCCAGAGACAGCGGCGCCGCCAGCAGGATGAGCACCGCCGGCAGGAACCGCCCGAACTGGACCACCAGGATGACGAAGACGAGTGCCGCGGCGATCGCGAAGACCGTCAACAGTTCGTTGAAGGAGCGCCGCTGCGCCGCGTACTGGCCGCCGACCTCCGCGGTATAGCCGACCGGCAGCTTCATCGCGGCCAGCTTGCCCTGCACTTCCGCGACGGCGCTGCCCAGATCGCGATCCTCCAGGTGCGCCGTCACGAACGCCATCTGCCGCAGATTCTCGCGCTCCAGAATGAGCGCCCCCTCCGTGGTGGTCGAGCGCGCCAGCGCACTCAGCGGCGCCGATCGGCCGTCGTCGGCGCGGATCGGCGTCGTTGCCATCCGGGCGGGATCGAACCGGAAGGCGTCGGGGTAGCGGACGCGGACGGGAATGGTGCGGTCAGGCAGCCGCAGTTCAGTGCGCACGTCACCGAGCCACGCGTCGGACAACTGCTCGGTGGCCTGGGTGATGCTCAGGCCGAGCCGGCCAACCGCGGCGTGATCGAAGTCCCAGGTGGTTTCCGGGTTGCCGCGCTGCATGCCGACGATGTCCACGACGCCGGCGACTTCGCCGAGCTGTTGCTCGACCTGTTCGGCGATCCCGGTCAACGTCTCCGGGCTGTCGCCGAACACCTTCACTTCGATCGGCGCCGCCTCCCCCTCGAGGTCCCCGAGCATGTCCTGCAGGAGCTGAATGAACTCGATCTCGAGAAGCGGCGCCTCCTCGGTCAGCTTGTCGCGCAGCTCACTGATGACCTCGTCGGCAGGGCGCCGGTCGCCCCGCGGTTTCAGGCGCACCAGGATGTCGCCCTTGGTCTGCTGCGTCGCGAACAGTCCGAGCTCGGATCCGGTGCGGCGGGTGAATGCCGAGACGTCCGGCGTGTTGCGCAGGATCTTCTCGACCCCCTTCAGCATCGCGTCGGTCGCTTCGATGGCGCTGCCGGCCGGCGACACGTAGTCGATGACGAAGCCTCCCTCGTCCGCCGCCGGCAGGAACCCGGTGCCGACGCGCGTGAACAGGAATCCGCCGCCGGCCGCGAGTGCGAGCGCGACGATCAGGCCGATGGCCGGCCGCCGCATTGTCGAGTCGAGGGTGCGTGAATAGACGCGCTCCAGCGGCCCCCCCTCGTGCTGGTGCGCCGGCGTCCGGCCGCGGCGCCGGGTCGCGGCGAAGCGGGCGAGCAGCGGGATGAGCGTGAGCGACTGAACGAGGGAAATCAGCACCGCGGCCGCGAGAGTGATCGAGAGCGCCCGGAAGAACTGACCGGCGACGCCCGACAACATGCCGAGCGGCACGAAGACGACGACCGTCGTCAGAGTGGAGCCGACGACCGGCGCCATGATCTCCTGCATCGCCAGCGGAATCGCCCGGTCCGGCTCTTCACCGCTGTCGAGATGGCGATAGATGTTCTCGACGACGACCACCGCATCGTCGATGACCAGGCCGATCGCGACGGCAAGGCCCCCCATCGACATCACGTTGATCGTTTCGCCGAGCCAGCGCAGGACGAGGAAGGTGGTCATCACCGTCAGCGGCAGCGTGACGGAGGCGACCAGGGTCAGGCGCCAGTCGCGCAGGAACACGAGCAGCACGATGACCGCCAGCACGCCGCCGATGAGAATGGCGTCGCGGACGTTGACGATCGCGGTCGAGACGAACTCCGCGAGGTCGTAGGTCTTGGTCATCGTGAGGCCGGCCGGCAGCGCCTTCGCGAGATCGGCGAGGGCGGCCTCGACGCCCGCGCGCACGTCGAGAATGTTGGCGCCGACCTGCTGTGAGACGTTGATGTTGGCGGCGACGCGCCCGTCACCGCTGATCAGCGTCGTGCGATCGGGCGTGCCGCGCTCCACGGTGGCGACGTCGGAGACGCGGATGGTGGCGGCCCCCTTCACGAGCAGCGGCGTCGACGGAATGTCCTCGAGACCCTTCCACATACCCGACGCGAGCACGAGATGCTGCAGGCCGCCGGCCGTGTAACGCCCGACCGGCTGGAGCGCGTTTGCCGCGCCGAGTGCGTCGGCGACATTGCCGACCGTGAGGCCGGCGGCGGCAAGCCTGGCGGGATCGGCGATGACCTCGATCTCGCGCGTGTCGGACGCGAGGACTTCGACGTTGCCGACACCGGCCACTCGGGACAGCGCCGGCCGCATGACGAAGAAGCCGTAATCGTAGAGGTCCGCTGAGGGCAGCCCGCCCGTCAGGTTGATGCTGACGAACGGGAAGGCCGCGGGCGTCAGGCGCTCGATGACCAGGTCGAGGTCGGCCGGCAGCGTACCGCGAATCTCTGCGACTTTTCCCTGCGCCTGCTGCAGCGCGAGGATCATGTCGGTGGCGGGATCGAACTGCGCGGAGATCTCCAGTGAACCCCGGAAGGTGGTCGAGCGGACGCGGCGCACGCCCGGCACTTCGAGCAGCGCCTGTTCGACGGGACGCGTCACTGTCAGCATCATCGTCGTGGCCGGAATCGTGCCGCTGTGGCCGATGACGACGACCCGTGGGAAGACCAGCGGGGGATAGATGTCGCTTGGCAGCTGAAACGCGGAGAACAGTCCCGCCGCCGCGAGGACGATCGTCACGGTGACGATCGCCCGGGCGTGCCGTTCGACCAGCGCTGCCAGGCTCATTTGGCGGTCACGATGTCCGCGCCGTCGGGGAGCCCCTGCTGTCCCCGGACGACGACCGATTCGCCGGCCTTCAGCCCGCCGGTGACCTCGACGAGCGTGGGGGTGGTGAGCCCGAGAGTGACTTTGCGCTTGTGCGCTTTCTTGTCGGCGCCGGCGACCATGACGAACGTCTCGTCTTCCTCTCGCAGCACCGCCGCCAGCGGCACGGCGAGCACGCCCGGATGCTGCTCGGCAACGATGTCCACCCGCACCGGCGTTCCGGCCGCCAGCCTGGTCGGTCCGTCGAACGCGATGCGGACATCCGCGGTGACGCCCGTCGGGTCGACGGCCGCCGGCCGCGTCAGCACCTTGCCCTGTTCCGGTTGCTCGACGCCCGGCATCAGGATGCGCGCGGGCCGCCCGGTCTGGACGCGGGCGAGATCGGGAATCGCCACCGCCGCGACCACCTGCAGCCGCGCGGGATCGATGACACGGAGCACCACGTCCGACGCGGTCGCCTCGACCATGTCACCGGGATTGTGGCTGCGCTTCGCCACGACGCCGGCGAAGCGGGCGCGGACCACGCTGCGGGCCGCGAGCTCGGCCGCCCCGACCGCAGCGCTCTGCGCCTGGGCGAGCATCGCGCGCGCCTCGGCCAGATCGCGCCGGGCGTCCTCGAGCTCCTTCGCCGCCGCCACGCCGTGTTCCACCAGCGTGGTCAGCCGCGTCACGGACGACTGCGCGTTCTCGACTCGCGCCTCGCCCTGCCGTACTTCGGCGCGATGCGCAGCCACCTCGGTGGTGCGGGCCGGAATCTCGAACCGGACGAGCAGGTCGCCGGCCTGGACTCGATCTCCCTCGGCCCTGGGGATCTCCGCGATCCGCGCCGGCTCGGGTGCGACCACGATCTGATCGGCGCCCGGCGCGGGCGCGACCAGCCCGCTGGCGCCGACGATGCCTTCGAGCGTTGCGGGCTGCACCTCGAACGTAGCAACGGTCGCGGCGGCTGTCGTCGCGACTTCCTCGACCGCGGGCTTCGAGCAGCCGGCAGTGAGGACGGCCGCGACCAGCAGTGACGAGCGCCCGATGCGCCACGCTTCAATGGCCATACGTCATTCGCCAATCATCTGAGGGCTGTGCCCATGGCGCGCTCGAGATCGGCGAGCGCCAACTGGTAGTCGAGACCCGCCTGCACGGCCCGCTGCCGGATGTCGCGCGCCGCCTGCAGGGTCTGGAGGTATGCCGGCAGGCCGGTCTGGCCCGAGCGGTACGATTCGTCCGCCATCTGTTCCACCTGCAGTGAGGCCGGAAGGATGTCGGTCTGGTAGCGCTCGACGGTCTGCCGCGCTGCCGTCGCCCTGGCGAGCGCGGCGGTCACGGCGCCGGTGATCTGGGCGACGCGCGCGTCGCGATCCGCGACCGCGCGGGTCAGCGTCGCCTCCGCCACGGCGATCTCCGGGCGGCCCGTCGTGAAGAGGGGGAGCGCGACGGCGGCCGCCGCCCGCCAGCCGAACGTGAATTCGCCCGGCGCGTCGTAGGTCAGCGTTCCCGTCAGCGAGGGGTCCGGACGCCGCATGGCCTTCGCCAGCGCGACGCGTGCGCGCTCCTCCTCGATTCGCTTCTGCAGGAGGTCGAGCTCGGCGTTGCCGGTCGCGGTCTGCGCGGTCGCGGCGGCAGCCGTCGGCAGGGGGCCCGTTTCCAGGGGGTCAGCCAGCGCGGGGGCGACGTCGAGCGGGTAGGCCAGCAGGGCATTCAGCTCGGCGCGCGCGGCGCTGACGTCACCCCGCGCGGCGCTGACGTCGTTCTGCGCCTGCGCCAGCGCCAGGCTGGCCTGAAGCGCGTCGAGCCGCGGCGCCGCCCCGGTCTGGAATCGGTCCTGCGCGGCATCACGCGCGCGCGCGGCGATCGTCTCGAGCTCCTGCGCGATCGTCACGCGGCGTACCGACGCAACGGCGAGGTAGTAGGCGCGCCGCACGTCGGCCCGCACGTCCGCGGCGATCCGCCGCACGTCGGCCTCGGTGATGGCCAGCGTCGCCTGCGCCACGTCGATCCGCCGCTGTCGCTTGCCGCCGATCTCGAGCGGAACTGTTCCGGCAAACGCCCAGTGCGGCGTCTCGCGGGCGAGTTCGACGCTCAGCTCCGGATTCGGGCGCTGGCGCGCCGACAGGATACCGGCGGCGTCGATGGCGGCCGCCGACCGCGCCGCCATGATGGTGCGGTTGGCGTCGAGCGCCCGCGCCATCGCGTCGCGCAGCGAGAGGGTCGCCGGCGCCTGCGCCGCCACGCGGACGAACACCGCCAGGGCTGCGACCGCGGCCGCCACCGAACGTCGAGTCGCCGCGCCTGACATCGGCCTCTTCTCCAAATGGCGGGATCAACAGACGATGACGCGCTGGATCAGCCGTGCAGCGCTTTGCGAATCGCCTCGATCAACAACTGGGGCGCGTCGTTTTCTTCCGTCAGCGTCAGCAAGGGGATGTCTCCGATCGCCGGGTTCGCCGACATCTGCGCCCGGAGTGCCGGCTCGTCCTTCAGGCGCGCCACGATCAGGTTGGGGCGCAGCGCCTCCATCACCTTGACCGCCTCTTCGACCGAGTGGGC
>JBKJRJ010000192.1:0-3793 GCA_046594705.1 Vicinamibacterales bacterium | reverse complement strand
TGGTCAGGGGGTAGGTGATCTGGTCTTCAACTTCCTGCGCGCCATGGCCGCTCCAGTCGGTGAAGACAATGACCTGGTTGTCGGACAGATCCGGAATGGCGTCGATCGGCGTGGCGGCGGGAGCCCACGCGCCCCACCCTGCCAGCGCCAGGTAGAGGCCGAGGACGACCGCGCGATTGCGCAAGGACAGCTCGATGAGGCGGTTGATCATGACTCCACTCGACAGACACAGGAACGGCCGGCCGGCGCGCGGACGCGCGCAGGCACACGTGTGCTGTCAGGACGTCAGATCAGGAAGACGCTGGTGAGCAGGCGGATGGGGACCGGGGCGATCGGTGACGCATTGGGCCGCCGGGCGTCTCGCACGCGGATGGCGATCGGCGACACGAGAGCGCTTGCCGTGGCAGGGCCACTGACGACGCCTGATGAGGTGGGGCCGGCGGTGGCCGGCGTACCGTCTTCGGAGGGACAGCACGCGCGCATGTGAGCCGGTGCGTCCGGATCGCCTGGCGGGCAACACCCGCTTGGGCCGACGCTCGCCTCGGCCGCGACGCACAACACCCCTGGCAGCACGAGCGCGGCCAGCAGGAGCAGTGTCATCAGGCGCCGGGTTCGCATGGCTACCATTACTGTATCAAAGTGCGTGCCAGGCGCGGTCGCGGCAAAACGAGCGATTCCTCATCTGGGCGGATCCAGTCTGCCGGGAATCCGGCGGATCTCGAAGGCGCTCCCCTCCCTCGCAACATACTCGTCAGCTCGTCGGTGGTCCACGGGCGCGTCCGGCCGGCGGTTTCCTTCCGGGTCTGCGCGACGGCGGCCGGGTCGATTGGCGAGGCCGTGTGTCCCCACTCGCGGCGGATATACGTGAGGGCCGCGGCCACCTGCTCATCGCTGAGTCCGGCGCCGAGCGGCGGCATCAGCGCGACCGCGCCTTCCTTGCCGTTCAGCACGATTCGAACCGGGATCGTAGCGGCGGCCGCCAGGGCGAACTCGGAGCCGATCAACGACGGTGCGATCTTGTCGAGACCGCGTCCGTTGGACTGGTGGCACGCCTGGCACAGCGTCTGGTAGAGGGTCCGGCCGGCGTCAAAGCGTGCCTGCTCGATGGCCGTCAATGGCGCGACAGGCGCCGCGGCGCCCGCTTTGCCGGGCCACTCGAGGCGGCCGAGCACCTCAACGACACGCGACGACAGGTCCCCTCCGGCGACTCCCGTCAGTGCCACGAGGGCGGGCGCGCGCGTCAGACGGAGTGCGGGCCTCGCAGCCCCCCGTCCGCGACCGCCTCTGGCATCAGCTGCGCGGCCCTCGATGGGCTGATCCCCCGTCGCCGCGCGTGCGTTGGGGAATGCCGACGCCCCACCGGGACCGACGCGGCCGCCGGGACACGTCGGGCACGGCGCATCCGCGAGTGCCGCGCCTGCTCGTCCTCGCCCACGAGCCCCGCCCGGGCCGCCGGCGCCCAACAGGGTTACTTCCGCACCGCGGAGCAGTGCCGATCGCTGCCAGGCCAGCCCGGTGGATTGCGCGATCGCGTCGAACAGGCGCTGGATCGGGGGCTCCTGTGAGCCGGACACGATCGTCGCCGCCAGCATGGTGATCGCGGCGATGCGCTGCGGCGTCTCGTCAGTGCCGCGCACGAGGACATCGAGGACCGCCGCTTCGCTGCCGCTCAGCCCGCTCAACGCCGCGTCCAGCGCGACAGGATCCGAGGCGTGCCGCTCGAGAAACGCCGCCAGGGCCGACTCTTTGAGGCTCCGGGGCAGCTCGCCGAGCGAGGCGGCGAGCTGAGCGCGGACTCCCCAGTCGGGGTCCGACGCCAGCGCCACGACCGCGGTCTGCATCGCGGCCTGTCCCTCGCGCAGCCAGCGTTCCGACAGCCTGAGTGCGCTGACCCGCACGTCGCGCGACGGATCACTCAGCGCTCGCCTGACGCTGGCCGCGTCGATCTCGTCCATCCCGTCGAGCGCCCACAGCGCATGCAGTCGCGTGCGCGGTGCAGGGGCCGCGGCAGCCAGCGTCCGCAAGGGCTCGACGGCTGTCTTGTCGTGCCGCTGAACCAGCAGCTGCTGCGCGGTGTCGCGCCACCAGCCGTTGGGATGCGACAGCGCGTCCACCAGCGCCGCCGGCGTCGCGCGCGACAACGACGGGTTCGGGCCACGCCTGGTGCTGTCGTGCAGCACGCGCCAGATCCGGCCGCGCCCGGTCGGCTGTTCGAGCGACCGGGACAGGATCTGATCGCGCAGGTACTCGGTAATGAATCCCCTGTGCTGGATGATGCCGCGATAGAGATCGACCACGTAGAGCGTGCCGTCGGGTGCGGACGACAGGTTGACCGGGCGGAAGCGCTCGTCGGTCGAGGCGATGAACTCGCCTCCGGCGTAGGCCTTCTTGCCGCGTAGCGACGACCCCTGCTCGCTGATCACGATCCGGCTGACCAGGTTGCCCGCGGGTTCGGCCACGAACACGCTGCCGTAGAGCTCCGCCGGCAGTCGATCGCCGCGATACACCGTGGGCGCGCACACCGCGGTAAACCGCGCGAGGCTGCCGTTCTCCCGCAGGATGCCGGCCTGGTAGCCGCGGTTCACGCCGCGCGTCGGGCGCAACGGCCAGACCGCGTTGAGGTCGTCACCCGGCGCGCCCAGAAACTCGTAGCTTCCGCGCGTGCGCGTGATCGACGGGTTGCGATTGAAGTACGCCGTGGGCACCAGGTCCGCGTGCAGCGCCGATTCGTTGGAGTTGCGGAACACCCGCCCGGCATCATCCTGCGACGCCCCCCATTGCCCGCGCGCGAGCGTCCGCCGGACGTCGAACACCCCGTGCTTCAGCCGCAGGCCGGTGTCACTCTCCGAGGTATGGATCCAGTTATCCAGCCCCCAGAGCAGCGTGTTGGCGTTGTGCTCGACGTTGGAGGCCAGTCGACCGTAGGTATCGGTGACGCGCTCCTTCGTGTCGGCCTTGAAATCATGGTTGGTGTCCCGCATGAACCACAGGTTCGGGGGTTCACCGACCAGCACACCGTGGTCGAGGACCTTGAGCGCCCGCGGGAGTATCAGGCCGTCGGCAAACACGGTGCGCCTGTCCATCCGGCCATCGCCATTGCCATCCTGCAGCACGACGACACGGCCGGTCGGCTCGTGTTCGAGGCTGGCCTGCATGTCCCGCATGTAACCGGGCATCTCGACCACCCACAGGCGGCCCTCGCCGTCCCAGTCGATCGCCACCGGATCCTGGATGAGCGGCTCGCTGGCCACCAGCTCGAGACGATAGCCCGGCGGCATGACGATGGTCTTCAGCTCGTCGGCGGGCGAGCGCACAGGTGACTCGTCGCTGACCCGCTGCAGCGCCGGCGGCCACGGCCCCCCAGCCTGAAAGCTCGCGCCAGTCACCACCGCGCCGACCACGAACACGAGGACTGCGAACATTCGGGATTGCTGCATGCCTGGCGTGCATCATCATAAATCCTTCCGGCTCGGGGTGTTCAATACGGTGAACCAGCGCAATTGCCAGCTGCCGGACAAGCGTCGTCGATCGCGCGCGCGGCTGTCTTTTTAGTCCGCCGGGGTTGTACACTCTTTTGATGAGTATTCCGCCGGCCCCGGGCGTTGTCGCGGGGGGGATGCCGGGCGCGGCCGGCCTGGAGGTCGTCAACGAACTCGACGCGCGCGCGCGAGAGATTGCGCGGCGCCGGACCTTCGCGATCATCTCCCATCCCGACGCCGGCAAGACGACGCTGACCGAGAAGCTGCTGCTCTATGCCGGCGCGATCGAGCTGGCGGGCGCCGTGCGCGGCCGC
>JBKJRJ010000083.1:0-2989 GCA_046594705.1 Vicinamibacterales bacterium | reverse complement strand
GGAGGACCTCACGCCGCGCGACCTCCTGACGACCGAGGCCTTCGAGAACGCCGTGACGGCCGCGATGGCCCTGGGCGGTTCGACCAACGCCATCATCCACCTGGTGGCGATGGCGGGCCGAGCGGGCGCGACGCTTGACCTCGATCGTTTCGACGCACTGTCCCGGCGGACGCCGTTTCTCGCGAACATCCGGCCCTCCGGCAAATTTTTGATGGAGGATTTCTACTACGCCGGCGGGCTGCGCGGCGTGCTCGACCGGCTGCGCGATCTGCTGCACCTGGAGTGCCGCTCGGTCAGCGGACGGACGTGGCGGGAAGAGCTCGAGGGCGCCCTCGTGTGCAATGACGAGGTCATCGCGCCGCGCGAGCGGCCAATCGGGCCGGAGGGAGGCGTCGCGGTCCTGCGCGGCAACCTCGCGCCGGACGGCGCCGTGATCAAGCACACCGCGGCCGAACGTCGTCTGCTCCAGCACTCGGGCCCCGCGGTGGTGTTCCGGAACTACAACGACCTGGAGGCACGCATCGACGATCCGGCGCTGCCGGTCACCGCGGACTCCGTGCTGGTACTACAGGACGCCGGCCCGCTCGGCGGTCCCGGGATGCCCGAGTGGGGCATGCTGCCGATTCCGAAGAAGCTGCTGCAGCAGGGCGTGCGCGATATGGTGCGGATCTCGGATGCGCGGATGAGCGGCACCAGCTACGGCGCGTGCGTGCTGCACATCGCGCCGGAGTCGTTCGTCGGCGGCCCGCTCGCCTTCGTGAGGGATGGCGACATCATCGAGCTCGACGTCCCCGCGCGCCGGCTGTCGCTGCGCGTGTCGGACGCGGAGATGGCCGCCCGCCGCGCGTCGTGGACGCCCCGCGAGGTCGCCTACCCCCGCGGCTACGGCCACCTCTATGCCCGGCACGTCACCCAGGCCAACCGCGGCTGCGATTTCGATTTCCTGGAAGGCACCGCGCCGATCGGGGAGCCGGAGATTCACTAGGGAGTGCGGCCCTCGGCCGCGGAATACGCGGAGTACGCGGACACGAAGAGCGTATTACCCGTCGTGAATTCCGCGGAGTAGGCGGACAAGAAAAGTGAACACTCCGTGTATTCCGCGGAATCCGCGGCCGGGGGCTGGCGCACGCGAGCTAGGTTTTGCTCGGTAGCGCTCTCATCGCGCCGGTGCTGATGCCGCCATCCACCAGCAGGGTCTGGCCCGTGACGTATTCGCTCGCGTCGGAGGCCAGGAAGACGACCGGGCCTTCGAGGTCGGTGACCTTGCCCGGGCGCTTCAGTGGAATCCGCTCGGTGAGGTAGGCGACCCAGCCGGCGTCCTCGTACATGACGGCGTTCTGCTTGGTCTTGAACCATCCGGGCGCGAGACAGTTCACGGTGATGCCGTGCGGGCCCCAGTCGTCGGCGAGGCTCATGGTGAGCTGGCGGATGCCGCCGCGGCTGGCGCCATACGGGCCGAGCCCGGCGTAGCCGGCCACGGAGGTCACCGACCCGATATTGATGATGCGGCCGTAGCCGCGCGAAATCATGTGCCGCGCGACCGCCTGGGCGACGAAGAACGGTCCGCGCAGGTTGGTGTCGAGAATCAGGTTCCAGTCCTCCCAGGTGACGTCCACCGCCGGCTTGCGGACGTTGCATCCGGCGTTGTTGACCAGGATGTCAATCTGGCCCAGCGCGGCATGCGCGGCCGCCACCATCGCCTCGATGCTGCCCTGGTCGCGCACGTCGAGCGCGAGGCCCACGGCGCGGCGGCCCATGGCTTCAATCTCGGCGCAGGTGTCGTGCACGTGGCTCGCATCGCGGCTGGTGACCACGACATCCGCGCCCGCGCGCGCCAGCGCGTTGGCGAACGTCCGCCCCAGTCCGCGGCTGGCGCCGGTCACGATGGCTGTTTTTCCGGTCAGGTCGAACTGCATCATACGGCTCACGATTCCACCACCAAGATCACCAAGAACACCACGACCACCAAGAGCACCCAGACCACCTACGCCCTGGTGGTCTTCGTGAATCGGCCATCGGCCGTCAGGGCCGCAGAACCACCTTCATCAACCCCTCATCGGCGCGGTGCAGCCGATCGAACCAGGACTGTCCGTCCTCGAGCGGCGCGGCCGCGCTGATCAGCGCGGCAACGTCCACCGCGCCGGTCGCCAGCAGCTCAATCGCCGCCGGGTACTCGCCGCTCGACGCGCACGAACCGAACAGCGTGATCTCCCGCGACACCACGGCCTGGAGCGGCAGCGGCACCTCAGGCGCCAGGTTGCCGACCAGCGTGACGAAGCCGCCCTTGCGGACGCCTCGCACGGCGGCCGCCACTGTGGCGGCATGCCCGACGACTTCGAACGCGTGATCCGCCACGGGAACGCTGGCGACGTCGGCCGCGGTTTGATCCGCGCCCATGCGCTGAGCCAGCGCGCGCCGGCCCTCGTCCAGATCGACCGCGGCGATGCGGGTGCCGCCATAGGCGCGCAGGACCTGGATGGTCAACAGCCCGATCATGCCGCAGCCGATGACCACGACCTGCTCCGCCGGCGCCGGCCGCCGGCGGCCGACGGCATGCACCGCGACCGCCAGCGCCTCGACCATCGCGGCGTGCTCGAACGGCAGGCTATCCGGCAGGCGATGAAGGATTCGCGCCGGGACCGCGACGAACTCGGCGAAGGCGCCGTGCCGGCGATAGTCACCGCACGAGACCCCGAGCACCATACGCGCGTCGCACAGGTTGACATCGCCTCGCTGACAGAAGACGCACGACCCGCAATACACCGTGGAGTCGAAGGTGACGCGGTCCCCGGCCGTGAACCCCGAGACCTTGGGACCGGCGCGCTCGATCACCCCGGCGGCTTCGTGGCCCATCACCAGCGGAGGGATCCGCCGTCCGGTGATGCCGGTATAGCCGTGGATGTCGCTGCCGCAGATGCCGCAGGCGCGCACGCGCACGAGCACCTCATCATCGGCGACGTCCGGCACCGGCATCTCCGACATCGTCAGC
>JBKJRJ010000184.1:0-7253 GCA_046594705.1 Vicinamibacterales bacterium | reverse complement strand
GCCGCGCTGCGCGGGCTGTCCGACTCCCTCCGCGACAGGCTCGGCAGCGGCATCGTCGTCCTCGTGTCGGAGCACGACGGCAAGGTCGCGCTGGTGGTCTCGGTCACCAAGGACCTGATCGCACGCGTCCAGGCCGGGCGCATTGTCAAGGAAATCGCCCCCATCGTCGGCGGCAGCGGAGGCGGCCGGCCGGACTTCGCTGAAGCCGGCGGCAAGGACCCATCGAAAGTCGACGAGCTGATCGCCAGGGCACCGGAGCTCATCGGCGCCCTGCTCTGATCCCTTCCCCTCCCTCCCCGGGGGACAGGGTGAGAACCGCGATTCGCCCCGTCGCCGGGTCTGCCGCCCGTCGCGGGGCTCGTCGCGTGGTCAGGCCCCCATCTCGCCCAGCTCACGGCGATTTTCAGGCCACCCCGGTTTTGTAATCCCACCTACGGAATCGTAACCCCGTGAACGGTAAATCCCCGTAAGTCGTTCTACCCGAGCGGCCACGGCTTTGCCTTGTGCAGAGTAGGACTTGGGTCTAAACTGTTGAGCTCCAAAGCTAATATGGTCCGTACCGCTCTCCTCGCCTCGCTGCTCTGCGGGCTGACGCCATCGTTGGCGCAGGCCCAGCTGTATTCGTGGCACGACGCAACGGGCCGGATGATCATTTCCGACACCCCCAAGGGTCCGGCGGCCAAGACGTACTCCGTGGCCTTCGTCGGCAGCGCCTTCGGCGTGACGAAGCCGGCCATCAGCCGCAAGGCGATCGAGTTCGACGCCCTGATCGCCGAGAACGCGGCGCAGCACGCCCTGCATCCCGATTTCGTGCGGGCGGTCATCCAGGCGGAATCAGCCTTCAACCCCCGCGCGCTGTCGGTCAAGGGCGCGATGGGGCTCATGCAGCTGATGCCGGCGACCGCGGCCGTCTATCACGTCACGAACGCGTTCGATCCGGCGCAGAACATCCGCGCCGGCGTCGCCTATCTGAAGAGTCTGATGACGCGGTTCAACGACGACGTGTCGCTGGCGCTGGCGGCGTACAACGCGGGCCCCGGCGCCGTCGAAAAGTACGGGCGCACGGTGCCGCCCTACAAGGAAACCCGCAACTACGTCGCCCGGATCCGCGGCAACACCGGTCAGGGGACGGCGATGTCCGCCACTCAGCTGTACCGGACGGTCCAGGTGGTGGACGGTCTGCAGCGCGTGCGCTACACCAACAAGCCCGTGGCCGGCGCCACGGTCGTCCCCGCGTCCGGCCCCAGATAAATTCGACCGCGCCAACCGTCCGTTGGTGGTTCGTGGTGGGCAGTTGCGACGACCCATCACAAACGACAAACTAGTCACATGCGGCTGGACGTGTGGCTCGACGTGGCGTGCCTCTTCAGGACCCGATCCGAGGCGACCAGGGCCTGCAAGGCGGGCAAGGTCGACGTGAACGGCCAGGGGACCAAGCCGCACCGGGACATCAAGCCGGGGGACGACATCGAGATCTCGTGGCGCTTCGGGCGCCGCCAGAAAGTGATTGTCATCACCCTGGCCGACAAGCACCTGCCGAAAGCCGAGGCGCGACTCCTTTACGAGGATGTCACCCCGAAACCGACGCCCGAAGAGGTGGAATTGCGCCGGATGGCACGGCTGGTGGCCCCTTTCACGCGTCCGCAGGGGTCCGGGGCCCCGGACCGGCGGGAACGGAAGGCCCTCAACCGTTTGAAGGGCCGATCATAGGTAACGTCGTAGATGGGTTGCCTATGCTAGAATCGATAGTTTATGGCTAGCCACGATTCCGCAATCAAAGCGCACCGGCAGAACCTCATCAAGCGCGAGGCCAACCGGCAGTACCGGACCCGCCTGCGCGGCGCTCTTCGCGCCATCCGCACCGCCATCGATTCGGGCGATCCCGGACAGATGAAGGACGCCCTGCGCGACACGATCTCGCTCGTCGACAAGATGGCCGGGAAGAAGGTCATCCACCGCAATGCCGCCGCGCGCTACAAGTCGCGCCTGGCCAAGCGGGTGTCGAAGCGCACGTCAGCGTCCGCGTAGAGCCTGCCCGCCGCCGCCCCTGGGCGGCGAAGCGCACAACTCCACCACCAGCCGCTCCAATAGCACCCTCGGGTCTCCAGCGGAACTCTTCAGCTCGAGATCCGTCCGGAACACCGCCTCGATCGCGGCCGGGATGCGCCGCGCGTCGGCCATCTTGTCGCGCACGAACCACGCGAGCTGTCCCAGGATCTGAAACGAGACCCCGCCCGCGTCGAGCGCCAGGGCGAGCTGTCGCAGCGCCTCCTTCGCATTTCCGTTCTGAATGGCGTTGGTGACGGCCCAATCGTCCTGCGCGGTTTCCGCGCTGACGATCTCCCGCGCCTCGGCCAGCGTGATGCCGGGCTTCCCCGCGGCGTAGAGCATCAGCCGCTCGATGTCTCCGCGCAGCTGGACGATGTCGAACCCCGCACGCTCGGCGACGAGCCTCGCGGCGGCCGGCTCGATCACCTGCCCGGCCTCCGCGACCGCCTTTCTCACCATCAGCTCCGCCGTCCGCGCCGCCTGTCGCAGATCGGAGCCGCGCGAGTCCTTGCTGCCCTTCAACCCCCAGAACTCCACCACGGTCGCGCGCTTGATCATCTCCTTGCCGAGCTTGCGGGACTTGTCGATGTCGCACGCCACCAGCACGAGGGTGGTCGACGCGCCAGGGTTCTGGATGTAGCTGGTGAGGACGTCCGCATCGCTGGCCGGCTCTTCGTCGCTCGCCTCTGGGTCCTCGGTCTTACTGCCTTCGCCGCTGCCCGGCTTGGGCGAACCAGGGCCGCGCCGCTTGGGCTTGAGGATCTTCTCGGCCCGCAGCACGATCACGACGCGGCGCTCTCCCATCATCGGCAGCTGCCGGGCGGCTTCCACGATGCCCGCGGCGGTCGCACCTTTCTCGCCGGCGTACAAGCGCTCGAGATTGAACGCGCGGAGCTCGTCCTCGACGACGTTCGCAATCTCGCCGGCAAGCCGCGCCATGTCGGCTTCGTCGTCGCCGAGGAGGAGATAGACCGGATCGAGCGCGCCCTTCTTGATCGCGGCGCGGACGTCGTTTACAGAAGCCGTGGCCATGTTGGGATCACGCGCGCGCGGGCATCGGGCTGAGCCGCCAGGCCCAGAGGCCGAGCGCCCCGGCGCCGAGGCCGAGCCCCGGGCCTTCCAGGATGAACCACGGGGCGGTGGCCAGGCGGGACAACCCGGCGACGGTTCGCCGCACGTGCGCCACGGCCACGACTGCGAACAGCGTGCCGGTGGTGAAGAGGTAACGCTGCATCGGTGCCCGTGCCGGCCTAGAAGGCCTCGAGGATCGCGCTGACCAGCGCGCGGGCAAACTCGTTCGCCATGCGCTCGCGGGCGTTGACGTCCTGGCCGAGGAACGTGGTGGTGTCAAGCGCGTTGGTCGGGTTGAGCGCGAACTCCTCCCGATACTGCATCGACGGGTTGGTCCACAGCACCTTGTTGGCGCGCATGTCCCTGAATTCGACCGTCGCGCTGAGCGTCAAGGCGTAGCGGGTCGCCTGCTGGCTGGTGTTGAACGCCACGGGGGTCAGCGTGACCGACGTGATGGTGCCGGTCAGCAGCGCATCGACGCCGGCGGAATCCGGCACGATCTTGTACTTGCCGCGCCCGATGAACTCGCTGCGGACACGATCGGTGACCTGGCGATCCAGGTCGAACACGGCGGTGCTGTTGATGAACTGCGGCACGCCGATCCGCTGGATGTAGGCCGGCAGGAATGAGCCGCGACCCGCAAGGGAATAGCCGCAGCCGGTGTGCGCCACCAGCCCGACGAGCAGCGCGAGCGTCCACCACTGTTTCATCTTCATGCCACCACGATACTGACGAGCCTGCCGCGCGCGACGACGATTTTTCGGACCTCTTTGCCTTCGAGGTACGGTCGGACCTGGGGGTCCGAGAGGGCGGCCTCACGCAGGGCGTCCTCGCTGCTGTCGGCCGCGACGGTCAGCCGTCCACGAACCTTGCCGTTGACCTGCACGGGCACCACGATGTGATCGGCCTTCGCGACGCCTTCGTCATACTCCGGCCAGCCGCCGGTGACGATGCCTCCCGGATGACCGAGCATCTCCCACAGTTCCTCCGCCATGTGCGGCGTGTAGGGCGACAGCATGCGCACCAGCGCTTCGATGGCCTCTTTCAGGACGGCGATGGTGGCCGGCCGTTCGACCGCGCCGACCTGTTCCGCCTCTGCCCCCAGCGAGACCGCGCGGCTCGGGCCGCAGAACGCGTACAGCTCGTTGACCAGCTCCATCATCGAGGACACCGGTGTATTGAGGTGGAGCTTCTCGAGATCCGCGCTGACCCGCTTGATGGTCTCGTGCGTCTTGCGCCGGAGCGACCGTTCGGCGTCGTTCAGTTCGAACGTGCCGGGCGCGGGAATGCCTTGCCCGCCGATCGTCTCGGCCAGCGAGTCGGTGAGGCGCCAGACGCGCGAGAGGAACCGCCAACTCCCTTCGAGGCCGCTGTCGGACCACTCGATTTCCTTCTCCGGCGGCGCCACGAACATCACGTACAGCCGCAGCGCGTCGGCCCCGAATTTCTCGATCATGTCGTCGGGATCGACGACGTTCCCCTTCGACTTGGACATCACCTGGCCGCTCTTGAGCACCATGCCCTGCGTCAGCAGCCGGGAGAACGGCTCGCTCAAGTGCGTCATCCCGAGGTCGCGGAACACCCGCGTGAAGAAGCGCGAATAAATCAGGTGGAGGATGGCGTGTTCGACGCCGCCGCTGTAAAAATCGACCGGCCCCCAGTAGCCGACCTTCTCAGGGTCGAACGGCAAGCCGGCATTTTTCGGATCGCAGAAGCGGAAGAAGTACCAGGACGAATCGACGAACGTGTCCATCGTGTCGGTCTCGCGCCGGGCCGCGCCGCCGCATGCCGGGCACTCCGCGTTGACGAACTCCGGCACGTGGGCGAGGGGGGAATCCCCCTTGCCGCTGAATTCCTGGATCTTCGGCAGCACGACCGGCAGGCTGTCGTAGGGCACCGGCACCGTCCCGCACTTCTCGCAGTAGAGCACGGGGATCGGCGTACCCCAGTAACGCTGCCGTGAGATGCCCCAGTCCTTCAGGCGGTACTGGATGGTACCTTCGCCGACGCCGCGAGTCTTGGCGTCCGCCGTCATCCGGCCGTTGGCCTCCGCCCACGGCAAGCCGTCGTACTCCCCTGAGTTCACCAGGGTGCCGTCGCCCGCGTAGGCCCCGCTCATCGTGGCCCCGTCGAGCGGCTGCCCGTCCTGCCGGACGACCACGGTCACCGGCAGGGCATACTTCCGGGCGAACTCGAAATCCCGCTCGTCGTGGCCCGGCACGCCCATGACGGCGCCGGTGCCGTAATCCACCAGCACGAAGTTGGCGACCCAGATGGGCACCGGCTTGCCGGTGAACGGATTGATCGCGGTCCGGCCGGTGTCGAAGCCTTCCTTTTCAACCTCGCCGGTCATCCGGTCGGAACGATCCTGCGAGGTAAACTTCGCGACCTTGGCGCGAAACCCGGCCGGGTCCGGGGAGGCGCCGGCGAACTGCTGCACCAGTGGGTGTTCCGGGGCGAGCACCAGGAAGTTGGCGCCGTAGATGGTGTCGATCCGCGTGGTGAAGACTTCGATCTCCGGGCCGGCGGGATCAGGGTGCTCGATCGCGAACCGGACCCGGGCACCTGCCGAACGCCCGATCCAGTTCCGCTGCATGGTGAGCACCTTCTCGGGCCACTCGCCGAGCTCGCGCATGCCGTGCAGGAGGTCGTCGGCGTAGTGCGTGATCTTGAAGAACCACTGCTCGAGCTCGCGCGTGGTGACGGGCGTGCCGCACCGCCAGCAGCCGCCGTCGACCACCTGCTCGTTGGCGAGAACCGTGTTACAGCTCGGGCACCAGTTGACGCTGGAGCGTTTGCGGTAGGCGAGCCCCTTCTCCAGCATCTTCAGGAAGAGCCACTGGTTCCACTTGTAGTAGGTCGGCTCGCAGGTCGCGAACTCGCGCCCCCAGGCATAGCTGATGCCCAGGCGCTGCAACTGACCCTTCATGTGGGCGATGTTGCCCAACGTGGAGGTCTCGGGATGAATCCCGTTCTTGATGGCGGCGTTCTCCGCCGGCAGGCCGAACGCGTCCCACCCGAACGGGTGCAGCACGTTGAAGCCCTGCAGCCGCTTCAGCCGCGAAACGACGTCGCCGATGATGTAGTTGCGGACGTGACCGACGTGCGCGTGCCCGGATGGATACGCGAACATCTCGAGGCAGTAGTACTTCGGCTTCGAGGGGTCTTCGGTAACTTCAAACGCCTGGGTGTCGGCCCAGTGCTGCTGCCACTTCTGGTCGAGGGCTTGAGGATGATATTCGGCCACGGTGATCCATCGATTTTACTACCGACAGACCTCAATCACCGCATTCAGGCTGTCTGACAGGGCCGTCAGGTCGTAACCGCCCTCGGTCACCAGCACCACCCGACCCTCGCACGCCTCGTCTGCCACACGCAGCAGCGCCTGCGTCAGGCGGGCAAAGCCGGCCGTGGTCATGCGTAGCTGACCCAACGGGTCCTGCTCGTGGGCGTCGAAGCCGGCCGAGATCATCACCAACTGCGGCTTGAACTCGCGCAGCCGCGGCAGCACCCTCTCCGCGTAGGTCCGTTCCACCACGTCATCGCGGTCCCCCATCGTGAGCGGTACGTTGAGGGTGAAACCCGCGCCCGCGCCCAGACCGACGTCGCTCGTCGCACCACTGCCCGGCCAGAACGGGTATTGATGCGACGACACGAACAGCACGCTCGGATCCTCGTAGAACATGGCCTGCGTGCCGTTGCCGTGGTGTACGTCGTAATCAACGATGGCCACGCGTAATACCCCGCGCGACCGCGCATAGGCGGCCCCCACCGCGATGTTGTTGTAGAGGCAGAAGCCCATGGCCTTGTCAGCCTCGGCGTGATGGCCAGGGGGCCGCACGAGGGCCAGCGCACGCGATCCCGCGGGGCCGTCCAGCACGTGGTCAACGGCCGTCAGCGCGGCACCGGCGGCGAGACGCGCGATGTCGTCGGAGTCGGGCGACGTGAAGGTGTCTTCGTCGATCATCGACGCCCGCCCGCGCCTGGCGACAATGCCGGCGATGTGCTCGCGCGTGTGGACGCGAGCCAGGTCCTCGTCCGTGGCCGAACGCGGTTCAAGCACCGTGCCGCCATGCTCGCGGAACCGCGCCGCCACGGCCTCGAACGTCTCAGCCCGTTCCGGCCGTTCCGGG
>JBKJRJ010000178.1:0-7197 GCA_046594705.1 Vicinamibacterales bacterium | reverse complement strand
GCGCGATGGCGTGTCAGGCCCTAAAGGAGCCCAACGATGCAGCGTCAGCCTCTCGTCGCCAGTCAGCGTGATCGAATCGCCGCCGGCCTTCCCTTCGTGGAATCGCTGGCGCGGCGGGTCGCCTCGTCGATGCCTCATTCGATCGAGCTCGGGGACCTGGTGCAGGACGGCGTGCTGGGCCTGATCGACGCGGCGTTCCGCTTCGACGAGGCGCGCGGCATCAAGTTCGAAACCTTCGCCGAGCGCCGCGTGCGTGGCGCGATGATCGACGCGCTCCGGCGCGACGCCTGGCCGCGCGGCGTACGCCGGCAGCGTCGCGAGCTCGAGACCGCGCGCGAGGAGCTCCGTCGCGAGCTCGGCTCTGAGCCGTCTCTCGCGGATCTCGCCAAGCGCGTCGGCTCCGATGAAGTCCGCCTCAGTCGCACCATCGTCCGGATCAATACGATCGAGTCCACCTCGCCGCTCTCGGCCGGGGACCACGTCGACAACTCCACGCTGCCGGCCGCGCTCGTGCCGTCGGAGCCGACCGCACCGGACCGCGCCTACGAGGAGCTCGAAGTGCGCGACCGCGTCCGCGCCGCCATCGCGGCGCTGCCGCCGCGCGAGCGCAAGGTGGTCGGGCTCTATTACTACGCTGAGTCCACGATGAAGCAGATCGGCGCCGAGATTGGCGTCAACGAATCACGCGTCTCGCAGTTGCACGCCCGCGCCATCCAGCGGCTGAAAAAGTCGCTCGGGGCGGACTGCTCGATGGAGGAGGCGGCCCGCGTGCTGCGGCCGGCGCTGCTGTCGTTCCAGCAGACGATGAGCCGCGTCAAGATGGCCCGGATGGCCGGGGAGGACGTCGTGCGGACGGATGTTCCGGCGGTCGTCCTCGCCTACCAGCCCGCGGCGGCCCGCCGCGCGCCGAAACGCCGGCTCGTCGTCCGCGATACGGGCGCGATGGCGGCCGCACGATAGGAGGTGGGCTGTGGACCTTGGACTCTGGGCGTTGGGATGGGTGGTGGCGACGACGGTGTGCACGCTGTACCGCCGGCCGAAATCCCAGAACCTGAAGCCGGAAGCCTGACACCTACGGCAGGATTTCCTTCGCGGTGCGGAGCAGATCCCTGAGACGGAACGGCTTCGCCAGCCAGCGGCAGCCGGTCTCCTCGAGGAATCGCTCCGCGTCGGTGCCGGCGACATCGCCGGTGACGAACAGGATGCGGCGCGCGGCATCCGGGTGGTCGCGCTCGAGCATGCGGTAGAACTGCATGCCGTCCACCTTGGGCATCTTCAGATCGCAGATGATCAAGTCGTAGGCGCGCGCCTGGACGCAGGCGATGGCCTCTTCGCCGTTGCCGGCGCGATCCACCACGAACCCGGCGTCGGCCAGCGACTCCGAGACCGCCGCCCCGAGCGCGGCCTCGTCTTCCACCAGCAACACGACTGCCCCCGCGCCGATGTCTGGCGTGACCACTTCCTTCGGGAGCGCCGGCTTCAGCGGTCCGTCCCCGACCGGCAGCGCCACGAAGAACGACGCGCCGGCGCCGGGCTCCGACTTCACCGTGATGCGGCCGC
This sequence comes from Vicinamibacterales bacterium, assembly GCA_046594705.1. GTDB lineage: Bacteria > Acidobacteriota > Vicinamibacteria > Vicinamibacterales > 2-12-FULL-66-21 > JAICSD01. The sequence goes on along the minus strand of JBKJRJ010000178.1, from coordinate 5,637 downwards.
CGTGTTCCTGAATGATCGCGTAGGCCACGGTCAACCCCAGGCCGGTGCCCTTGCCGACTTCCTTGGTGGTGAAGAACGGATCGAAGATCCGCGGCTGCACGTCTTCCGGCACGCCGGGCCCGTCGTCGTTGACCTCGAGGATGACGGCGTCGCCCTCCAGATCCTGCCAGCTGCGCAGGATGAGCGTGCCGCGGCCGTTCGCGGCCAGCATCGCCTGCTCCGCGTTGATGATCAGGTTGAGCAGCACCTGCTGGAACTGGTGCGGATCGGCAAAGGCGAGCGGCAGCCCCGACGCGAGCGCCTCGATGATGCTGATGTTGGAGAGGGTCTGTTCGTAGGAGCGCAACGCCAGCGTGTCACGCACGATCTGGTTGACATCAACCATGGCGCGGGTGGTGTGCCGCTTGCGCGCGAAGGTCAGCAGGTTACGGACGATCTTTGCGGCGCGCTCCGATTCGCTGAGGATGGTCTCGAGCCCGCGGCGGGTCTGTTCGTCGACCGATCGCTGTGACAGCCGCTCGGCCCAGGTGAGGATCGTCGCGAGCGGGTTGTTCAGCTCGTGCGCGACCCCGGAGATCGTCTGCCCGAGCGCCGCCAGTTTCTCGGCCTGCAGCAGCTGGTGGTACAAATCGCGCGCCTGGTCCTCGAGGCGTTTCCGTTCGCTGACGTCACGCATCAGCGCCTCGATGTGCACCGCTCCCTGCTCGAGCGGCTCGGCGTGCGCGGTGACCTCGACCCAGATGGCGACGCGATCGGCGCGTCGGAGGCGCAGCAGGTAGTCGGTGACCGCGCCGTCCCGCTGCAGCCTCGCGATGAACCCGTCGCGCGCCAGCGGATCGAGGAAGCGATCGGTCTCGAACGGACGCACGTCCGTCTCCGGCGTGTCCGCCGCGAACCCGAAGATCAGCTTGAGGTGAGGATTGGCGGCCCTCGTCCGGGTGTCCGGGCCATCGATCGTGCCGATATAGACACCCTCATGAACCGCTTCGAACAGCCTGGCGAACGCTTCGACGTTCGCCGACAGCTCGGTGCTCATGGGTTGCTCTGGCGCAATCTTAGCACCGATAATCAGAGGTCATGTTCGCACCGGATCTTTTGCGGGACCAGGTAGCCGTCGTCACCGGCGGCGGCACGGGGATCGGCCTCGCGATCGCGACGCGCCTCGGCTCGCTGGGCGCGCGCATCGCGATTGCGAGCCGCGACTCGAGTCACCTCGAATCGGGCTGCGCCACGCTGCGCGAAGCCGGCATCGACGCCCTCGCGATCCAGCTCGACGTGCGCAAACCGGAGCAGGTCGACGAGATGGTCGAGCGTACCGTGAAACATTTCGGCAGCATCGACATCCTCGTCAACAACGCTGCCGGCAATTTCATCTGCCGCGCGGAGGAGCTCTCCCCCAACGGCTGGAACAGCGTCATCGGCATCGTGCTGAACGGGACGTTCTATTGTTCGCGCGCGGTCGGGCGCCAGATGATCGCCCGTCAGCGCGGCGGGTCGATCGTGTCGATCCTGGCGAATTACGTCTGGACCGGCAGTCCCGGCACCATTCATTCGGCGGCGGCGAAGGCGGGCGTGATGTCGATGACGCAGACGCTGGCCGTCGAATGGGCGCCGCACCGCATCCGCGTCAACGCGGTCGCGCCGGGACCGATTGAATCCGCGGGCGCCGCCCGACAGCTCTGGAGTACCCCCGAGGCCGTGGACCGGATCACCGGCATGGTCCCACTGCACCGCTGGGGCACCCCCGCGGAGGTCGCCGACGCGGTAGCGTTCCTTGCCGCCCCCCAGTCTGGCTACATCACGGGCGAGATTCTGACCGTGGATGGCGGCGCCCGCCTCGGAAACGGGACGTTCGGATTTGTCCAGCCGACATGATGAGGCCGGAGCCATGGCCATGATCGCGACCACGCCACGCGAACGACGGCTGGCGTGGCTGGCGTGGCTGGCCGTCTGCCTGATCTGGGGGACGACCTACCTCGGGATTCGGATCAGTCTGGAAACCATGCCGCCCATGCTGATGGGTGGCTTACGCTGGACGCTTGCCGGCGGGCTGCTCGCGGCCTACATGGCGACGCGAGGCGAGCACCTGCCGGCGCCATCGGCGTGGCGTCACCCCTTCATCCTCGGCTTCCTGATGCTCGTGCTCGGCAACGGTGGCGTGGTCTGGGCGGAGCAGTACGTGCCAAGCGGCCTGGCCGCCGTCATCGTGGCCTCGTCTCCTTTCTGGATGGCTGGGGTGGAGGCGTTCCGCAAAGACGGCGAGCGCATGACGTGGCAGACCGCCGCCGGGTTCGTGCTGGGATTTCTTGGGATCGTGCTGCTGGTGTGGCCCGAGTTGCGGCGGGGCGGCGCCGGAGGCATGGGATTCGTGGCGGGGATCGTCGCGCTGCAGATCGCCTGTCTCGGCTGGTCGATCGGGTCGTCGTACTCGAAGCGCCACAGCCGCAGCGAGAACGTGTTCATCGCGACCGCCGCGCAGATGCTGGCCGGCGGCGTCATGATGCTCGCGCTTGGCACCGCGCGCGGCGAGTGGGCCTCACTCGGGTTCTCGCCGCGCACCGCTGTCGCGTTCGCGTATCTGTCGACCGTCGGCGCGGTGGGGGGGTTCGTCGCGTACACATTCGCGCTCCGGCACCTGCCGGTGTCGCGGGTATCGCTCTACGCCTACATCAACCCCGTGATTGCGGTCGCGCTCGGGGTCGCGGTCCTCGGCGAGCCGTTTACCTCCCGCATGGCCCTGGCGGCCACGCTGGTCTTCAGCGGCGTAGCCGTCGTGCGCGCGCCCCGCGCTCCGGTGCAGGCACGCACGCACGTCAAGCCTGTCGAGTTCAGACCCGACGTCCGCTGATCAGCCGCACCAGGAAGAGCACGATGGCGACGACGAGCAGGACGTAGATGAAATTGCCGAGCGTGTAGCCGCTGACCATGCCGAGCAGCCAGAGGATGATCAGGATGATCGCGATCGTTTCCAACATGATTCGTCTCCTTCGCCACGCCGTGATCGGCGCGGACGGCGGACTCTTCAGCAACGGATGTGCCACGAGCCCTTCCGTATCGCGACGCCGGCGTTTGGTCGTTACGCTGCAGGTGTTTACCGCGATCCTTGCCACCGGTGGGCTGGGCAAGGGGCAGGACTCCGAACGTCCGTCCGCCGCGAGCCCTGCCACCAGTGAGCATCGAAAGGCATCAGGCCTCGGGCGGTTCCTGGCGGGCGCGGCGCTCGGCCTCGGAGCGCACGAAGGCGGTCACCTGCTGTTCGACGGGCTGTTCAAGGCCGAGCCCGGCATTCGGAAGGTGTCGTTCCACGGCTTGCCGTTCTTCGCCATCACCCACAAGGGCGGCCTGTCGCCGCGCCGCGAATTCGTGATCGACTCGGCGGGGTTCTGGGTTCAGGAGGCGACCAATGAACTGATCCTCTCCCGCCGTCCCAACCTGCGCCGCGACCGGGCGCCGTTCGTGAAGGGAGTATTCGCCTTCAACGTGGCGACCTCGATCGGGTATGCGGGTGCCGCGTTCGCGCGCAGTGGCCCGTTCGAGCGTGACACCCGCGGCATGGCGGATTCGCTGCGCTGGAAGGAGCCCTACGTCGGGCTGCTGATTCTGGTGCCGGCGGTGCTCGACGGATTCCGCTTCTTTCATCCCGGCGCGAAGTGGGCGGCGTGGGGATCGCGGGCGGCCAAGCTTGGTGGCGTCGCACTGATCGTCCGGTAAGTGCCCAGGCGGGCCAACCTACATCACGCGGGTGCGTCGGTGCGAGGTCCGAGCGCGAACGTCATCGTCCCTTCGACGGCAATCTGCCCGTCCACCCGCGCGATGCCGTGCAGGATGCCCATCCGGCTGCGCAGCCGGCGGACCACGGCCTCGATCACGACGACATCCCCAGGGTAAACCGGCCGGCGGTAGCGCACCCGTTCGATGCCCGCGAAGAACGGGGTGCGGCCGCGGTTCTCGGCCTTCGCCAGGATCATGATCGCGCCCACCTGCGCGATGGCCTCGGTGAGGATGGTGGGCGGCAGCACGGGCCGCTCCCCTTCGCGGTGGGCCAGGTAACGCTCGTTGAGCGTGACGTTCTTGATCCCGACGATCCGCTTGTCGGCCTCGAACTCGGTGATGCGGTCGACCAGCAGGAACGGATAGCGGTGGGGCAGAATCCGTTCGATCGCCGCGTGGTCCAGCGGCAGCGTCAGGTCATCCATGGAAGATGCCAGTATAATCGGAAGACACTCTCGAATGCCGTCCTCACCTTCCACGAGCCCACTCCGTGAGCAGGAGATGCTCACCACCCTCTTCGATCTCGGCCGCCAGGTCACGGCGGTGCTTGACTTCGAAGAGCTGCTCGCCCAGATACCCAAGCTGATCGGCCGCATCATCGAATTCGACGCCTTCGCCGTGTACCTGCTCGATGAGCGCCGTGGCGAGATGCTGACCGCGTATGCCGTCGGCTATCCTGACAGCGTCGCGCCGCTGCCGCTGAAACTCGGACGCGGGCTGGTCGGCGCCGCCGTCACCAGCCAGATGCCGCTGCTCGTCAACGACGTCGCCGCCGATCCGCGCTACGTGACGGTGGTCCCGGGCATGGCGTCCGAGCTGGTCGTCCCGCTGCTGCACAAGAAGCGCCCGATTGGGGCCCTCAACCTGCTCAGCCATCACAAGGACCAGTTCACGGCCGCAGACCTCGAGCTGCTGCGCCAGTTCGGCGCGCACGTCGCGGTCGGGATCGTCAACGCGCGCCTGTTCGAACGCAGCCGCAACGACGCCGAAGCGTTCGAGACCCTCGCGGAGATCGGCCGCGACGTCGCCTCCGTGCTGGATCTCGACGAGCTCTTCTCGCGCATCGCGCAATCGATGCGGCGGCTGATCGACTACCGCACCTTCGGCATCTGGCTGCTCAACGAGGACCGCGGCGACCTGGAAGTGAAGCTGGCGGTGAAATACGGCGATCTCGTCGCACTGACGCGCGTGCCGGTCGGCGAGGGGCTGGTGGGCTACGCGGCGCTGCACCGGGAACCCGTGCTGGTGGCCGACGTCTCCCAGGATCCGCGCTACATCAACATGGTGCCGGACGTGCGGTCGGAGCTCGCGATCCCGATGATGCTGAAGGATCGCTGCATCGGGGTGCTCGACCTCGAAAGCCCCGAACTCGACGCCTTCACGAAGCGGGACGTCGAGATCCTCACGCTGCTGGCCAGCCAGGCGGCCGTCGCGATCGAGAACGCGCGGTTGTACGAAGCGGTGCGCGCCAACGAGGTCCGGCTCGAGAAGGAAATGCACTTCGCGCAGCGTGTGCAGGCGGCGCTGCTGCCGGTGGGGCTGCCCAAGCGCATGAAGGGGGTCGAGGTCGGCGCGCGCTTCGCCCCGGCGCGCGAACTCGGCGGCGACTTTCACGATTTCCTCGCGCCCGAGACCAATATGCTGGCGGTTGCGCTGGGCGACGTGTCCGGCAAAGGGGTGCCGGCGGCCCTCTACAGCGTGTTTGCCGCCGAATTGATCAGGGGGCGCACGTTCCGGCGACGCTACCTGCCGGACCGCTCGGGTCCGGCCAGCGTGCTGTCATCGGTCAACACCATCCTGCACCAGCGGCAACTCGAGGAGTACTACTGCACCCTCTGCTACGCGATCTTCGACCTCAAGCGCCGC
>JBKJRJ010000407.1:0-3237 GCA_046594705.1 Vicinamibacterales bacterium | reverse complement strand
AGCGCCTTGCGGCTGAGGCGAATCTTGCCGGACGGGTCGATGTTGATCACCTTGACCATCACCGAGTCCCCTTCCTTCAGTTCGTCGCGCACGTCCTTGACGCGGTGGTGGGCGATCTCCGACACGTGCAGCAGGCCGTCGAGCCCCGGCATGATCTCGATGAACGCACCGAAGTCGGTGATCCGCTGCACCTTCCCCATGTAGGTCCTGTTCAGCTCCGGCGTCGCGGTCAGCTCCTGGATGATGCCGATCGCCTTCATCGCCGAGGCCTCATCGGACGACGCCACGTTCACCGTGCCGTTGTCCTCGACATCGATCTTCACACCGGTCCGCTCGATGATGCTGCGGATCATCTTGCCGCCGGGTCCGATGACGTCGCGGATCTTGTCGACCGGGATCTTGATCGTGATGATGCGCGGCGCGTGCTTCGACACGTCCGACCGCGTCGCGGCCAGCGTCTCCTGCATCTTGCCGAGGATGTGCATCCGCCCCTGGCGCGCCTGTTCCAGCGCCTTGGTCATGACCTCGGTCGTGATGCCCCCGACCTTGATGTCCATCTGCAGCGCGGTGATGCCGGTGGCCGTGCCGGTGACCTTGAAGTCCATGTCGCCGTAGTGATCCTCGGCCCCCGCGATGTCCGAGAGGATCGCGTACTTGCCGGTTGCTTCGTTCATCACGAGGCCCATCGCGACGCCGGCCACCGGTGCCTTCAGCGGCACGCCGGCATCCATCATCGCCAGCGATCCGCCGCACACCGAGGCCATCGACGAGGAGCCGTTGGATTCGGTGATCTCGGAGACGACGCGCACGGTGTAGGGGAAGTTCTCCTCGGCCGGCATCATCGGCAGGAGCGAGCGCTCGGCGAGCGCGCCGTGGCCGATCTCGCGCCGTCCCGGGCCGCGCAGGAACTTCACTTCACCGACCGAGAAGGGCGGGAAGTTGTAGTGGAGCATGAAGCGTTTCCAGGTCTCGCCGTCAACGGTCTCGACCTTCTGCTGGTCGTCCGCCGTGCCGAGCGTCGCGACCACCAGCGCCTGGGTCTCGCCGCGGGTGAAGAGACACGAGCCATGGGTGCGCGGCAGCACGCCGACTTCGATCGTGATGTTGCGGATCTCGTCGAAGCGCCGGCCGTCGAGCCGGCGGCCGCGGTCGAGAATCTCGTCGCGCAGGATCTTCTCCTTCAGACTCTTGGCGATCGCCTTGGCGTCCGCCTTGCGCTCCGCGTCGGCGTCCGGATAGCCCGCGACGAACTCCTTCACGACCTTGTCAACGGTGGCGTAGTTCTCGAGCTTGTCCTTGATCCGCATCGCGTCGCTGAGCGGCCCGAGCACCTGGCCCTCGACCTCGGCGACCAGTTCCTTGGCGTAGGCCTTCTTCACGGGCACCGGCCGCTTGGTCTTGCCGGCCTGCGCCGCGAGGGCGTCGATCCCCGCGCAGATCTCCTTGATCGCCGCGTGCGCGCGCTCGAGCGCCTGGACCATCTGATCCTCCGGCACTTCCTTTGCGCCCGCCTCGACCATCACGATGCCGTCCTTGCTGCCGGCGACGATCAGGTCCAGGGTGCTGCGCTTGCGCTGATCGAACGTCGGATTGATGACGAAGTCGCCATCGGCATGGCCCACGCGCACGCCGGCGATCGTCCGCGTCAGCGGCACGCTCGACAGCGCCAGCGCCGCCGACGCGCCGGTGATCGCAAGCACGTCGGAGTCGTTGTCGGTGTCGGCCGAGATGACGAGCGCGATGATCTGCGTTTCGTTGCGCCAGCCGTCGGGGAACAGCGGCCGGATCGGCCGGTCGATCAAGCGGCTGGTCAGCACTTCCTTCTCGGGCGGCTTACCCTCGCGTTTGAAGAACCCGCCGGGGATCCGCCCGGACGCGTAGGCGTTCTCCTTGTAGTCGCAGGTCAGCGGCAGGAAGTCGACGCCTTCGCGCGCGTTGACGTCCGCGCAGGCGGTCACGAGGACCATGGTGTCCCCCATCCGGACGATGACGGCGCCGTCGGCCTGCTTGGCGAGGCGGCCGGTTTCGATGGAAATGGTGCGTCCGCCGACGGAGATTTCGCGTGTATGCATGTGCCTGTCTTTCGAATGAGCTGCGTCAGCTTTCAATTGGGCTTGTTTAGGCTTTGGGCTTTGGGCTTTAGGGGGACTTAGGTCGGAGCGCGAACGCCCCAAAGCCCAAAGCCTAAAGCCTACTTACGGATGCCGAGACGCTTGATCAGTTCAGCGTAGCGGTCCGTGTCCTTGCGCTTGAGGTAGTCGAGGAGGCTGCGGCGCTGGCCGACCAGCTGGAGCAGGCCGCGGCGCGAATGGTGATCCTTGGCGTGCGACTTGAAGTGCTCGGTGAGGTAGCTGATCCGCTCGCTGAGGAGCGCGACCTGCACTTCGGGTGATCCGGTGTCGCCGTCGTGGGTCTTGTAGGTGTCGATGACTTCGGTCTTACGGTCCTTGGTGAACACGCATCTTCCTTCCACGCACGGTCCAGACCTTCGAAGCAATATGCTCCGCACCGGACCGCCGTATACCCGCTATTTACAGACGGTTCAATATGTTACCTCAAGACCACGAGGGGATGCAAAAGTCCGTCGGAGCGCCGCTCGACCACCGCCAGGACCGTTCCCGAGGGGGTGAGCACCCGGACTCTCGCGGCATCGGCCAGGTCGGCCGGGAGCCCCTGGAGGAGGTGGTGTGGCGCCAGCGTGTTGCCGTTCCAGGCGCGCCGGTTGCCCTCGTCCGTCAGGGTGACCGCGGGCATCCGGGCCAGCAGGACATTGAGGTCCACCAGCCGCCCGGCGACCGCGTCGCCGGCCGCCTCGATGGCGTCCAGCGTCAGCGCATCAGCCACCGAGAACTGCCCGGCCCGCGTGCGCCGCAGCGCCTCGAGGTGCGCCCCGCAGCCTAGCAGCTGCCCGAGGTCGTGGGCGAGGGACCGCACGTAGAAGCCGGAGCTGGAGACGATGCGCAGCCGGAGCAAGGTCGAGATGGACGGCTGAGGATTCTCGGTGGGATGTTGGAGGGTGGCGGCGGGTTCAAGTACCTCCAGCTCGCGCACCGTAACCTCAACCGGCTTGAGATCGACCACCTCGTTTCTGCGCGCCTTCTGGTACGCCCGCACGCCCCCGATCTTCTTGGCCGAGAAGGGCGGTGGCAGCTGGGGGAACGTGCCAAGGAAGTCTGGCAAGACCGCGCGAATCTGCTCCGGTGTCACATCGACCTCCGGCCTCCGGCCTGCAGCCTC
>JBKJRJ010000361.1:0-8956 GCA_046594705.1 Vicinamibacterales bacterium | reverse complement strand
CGGCAGCCGGTTCGATCTCGCGCGCCGGCTGGTCCCGCAGACCGGCGCCGGCCGGCTGCTCGACTACGGGTGTGGCGACGGCACGTTTGTCGCGATGGTGCACGCCGGCTTCTCGGAAGCGCGCGGCGTAGACCTCGAGCCCGACCAGGTCGAGGGCTGCCGCCGCCGGCTCGGCGATCTGCCGGGCGTCAGCTTTGCGATGACGCAGGATCTCGGCCCCGTCGATGACGGCGCGTGGGACGTCGTGACCTGCATGGAAGTGCTGGAGCACTGCCTCGAGCCCGAGCGCCGCCGCATCATCGAAGCGCTGGGCCGGCTGTGCGCCCCCGGGGGACTGGTGATTATCAGCGTACCGATCGAGACCGGGCCGAGCGTGATCGGCAAGCAGTTCTTTCGCGCGATCGCCGGCCTGCGGGGTTTCGGGGACTACGCGCACCGCGAACGCTATTCGCCGATTGAGATGGCGCGCGCCGCAGCCGGGCTGGTCGTGCCGCGCGTGATGTACCAGGGACAGGGAACCGCCGGGACCTCTTCCTATTACGGACACAAGGGGTTTGAATGGCGCGATGTGCAGGCGGAGGTCGCCGCGCGGCTGTCCATCGAGCGCCGCATGTTCTCGCCGATGCCGTGGGCGGCAGCGCTGCTCAATAGCCAGGTGTGGTTCATCTGCCGTCCCCATGCGGGAGCGACGCCCTGAACGACATCGAGACACTGGCGGCGGCGCTTCACGGCGTGCTGCCGGAAGACGGTCTGACCGATCGCCTGGTGGACGTCGCGGTGTCCCACGGGGTCGAGGCGCTGCTGGCGCGGACACCGGCAGCACGGGCCGCGGGTTCGGCGGTCCGCGCGCGGCTGAAGGGCGTCGTGGCGGGGTACGAGGCCCTGCTCACGATGCGCGACCGCGAGGCGGCGCGCGTGCTCGAGCGCGTGGCTGCGGCGGGCATCAGCCCCATCTTGATCAAGGGGGCGCACCTCTCGCACGCCATCTACGCCTCGCCGGTCCTGCGCCCGCGCGAAGACACCGACCTGGTGATTGCGGCGGGCGAGCAGTCAGGGCTGGACGGCATCCTGATCGCCGCCGGCTACAGGCGCAGCGTCCATGTGCGGGGCTCGCTGATTCTCGGCCAGTGTCACTACCTGCGCGCCGACCGCGCCGGCATCGTCCACGCGCTCGACGTGCACTGGCGCGTGACGTCGCCGCTCGTGCTCAGGCACCTGCTCCCGGTCGCCGAGCTCCGCGCATCGCGCGTGGCCATTCCGGCACTAGGCGCCCATGCCTTCGGACCGAGCCCACGGCACGCGCTGCTGATCGCCTGCCTGCACCTCGGCGCCCATCACCGAGCGGCCGACCTGCTGATCTGGCTGCACGACGTGGCGCTGCTCGCCGAGCGCCTCCGGGGTCGCGATGCCGACGCGTTTCTCGAGGCCGCGGCCGCGGCGGGTGTCAGCACGATGTGCGCAGCCGCGCTCAACCGCGCACGGCGCTACTTCGACGGCCCGGCGCTGGCGTCGCTGGCGCGGCGCGCCCACGCCGGCAGCGCAGGCAGGACCGAGCCGAGCGCGCGGCTATTGCGGCTGTCCCGTCCGGCGGAGGAACTCTGGCTGGATCTCCAGTACTGCGAGGGATGGGGTGAGCGGGCGACGCTGCTCCGCGAGCATCTCTGCCCTGACGCCGGCTACATGCGGGCGACCCGCGCCCCGGCGGGCTGGTTGCCGCTCGCCTATGCGCGGCGTGCCGTCTCGGGAGCCGGCAAGTGGTTCACCGCTAGTCCCCTGGAACCGTGATGGCTTGCACAAGACCCGGAGCGCGGCGCCCGTCTGGCCAGGCGCGACGAGGGAGCTTATTGGGCATAAGTGAGCGAGGAGCAACGCCGCCAGGCCGGGGCCCCCGCCGCGCGTGTTGTGCGCGGTGGGGTGGAGACGGGATGCCCCGCCCGGGACTTGTGTGAGTCATCACGGTTCCAGGGGACTAGCGGCGAGGATCGCCGAACGGCGGGACCGGACGGACCGCTCGCGGATTCTGCGGCAGCGTCTGCACTTCCGGCTCCGGTGAAAACCACTCGCTGAGCCGCAGCAGGCGCCCGCGCTTCTGCGGCAGGATGTCCTGCAGCCGCTCGATCACGCCGATGGCGTCGGCCAGCGTCGCCACCACGCCGATGCCTCGGCTGGTCGCATGATCGCGGGCGTTGGGGTCGTGCGCACGCTGCATCAGGATCGCCTTGGTCGGCGAGGCGCTGACGACCTCGACGCAGTTGATCAACTGGTCGTCCACGATGAGGTCCAGCCGTAGCGCGTTGGCGACCTCCCCCCGCGAGCCCGGCACCGTCAGCACTGATGGCAGGTAGAAGCCGAAGCGCTCAATCCACCACTGGGTCTGAAACTGCACGGAGTCGCCCGCGGACGGCGGCCGCTTCGTCATGAAGAAGACCTCCCACCCCGCCGCCCGCGTCAGGCTGTAGAGCCGCGCAATCTGATCCGGCTCGTAGGGGTCGATCTCCATCCACCAGTTCGCGGTCCTGGCGATGTGGTCCCACACGCGGCGTACCTCGTCGGCCGACAACGGGGCGCGCACCTCCGAGGTGTCGGTCGGGTCGAAGTCTGCGACCTCGTGTTTGACGAGCCGCACTGCGGCGTCGTGGAACGCCGCGCGGAAGTTGGCGAGGACCCCGTCGATGTCGAACCCGATCCGCAGCGACATGTCAGGCCTCCGCCTCCGCCCTGGCGCGCGGGGCGGCGTGATGCACCACCACCGCGGCGACGATCGCAGCAAGCACGCCATTCGCCGGCGAGGTCAGGCCGGTTTCCCAGATACTCTGCACCGCGACGCCGGCAAGGCCGCAGCAGGCCCCCGCCCGAAGGTAGTACATGCCCGAATCGTCGCGCGCGAGCGCGGCGGCGGACTCACGGACGAACAGCACGAGCGCCACGAGCACCGGGATCCCGACCAGAAGTCCTCCCTCGGCCGCCACCTGCAGGTAGTGGTTGTGAGCCGCGTTGATACGGAACAGGGACGGTGTGTGCTGCGAGACCAGCATGACCGTTTCCAACGTACCAGCGCCTGAGCCCGTCAGCCAGAAATTCTTCACCACCGGCAGGGTGGCCTGCCAGATACCCACGCGATACCCCGCCGCCGCCCCCGCCGACCGGAAGCGCTCCAGGATGTCGGCTGGGTCGATTCGGATGGCGATCGCGATCACCGTCACCGCAACCGCGACGACCGCCCAGGCGACGGCCGGCGAGCGCCCGCCCTGGCCGCGCCTCCGCAGAAACATCCCGGCCACCGCCGCCACCGCAACGCCGATCATGCCGGAGCGCGACAGGCAGGTGACAAGCGCCACGAGCATAAGGCAGATGGCGCACGTCAGCCAGATCGATCGCGCGTCAAGCAGGCGGAGCACCCGGCGGTGCCAGGTGGCGTATGGCTTGTCGTGAGGCCGGTGCGCGGCCGAGTGCGCGAGCAGATACCCGAAACACATCGGCACCGCCAGCACGATCCAGGTGGCGAAATGATTCCGGTTGAGGAACGGCCCGAACGGGGCCGGACCCTCCCCGGGGTCCCAGCGCCAGTAGATCAGGCCATGGGACGTGGCGTTCTGCGCGAGGCTGATGGCCGATAGCACCAGACCGATCGTGGCGACGCCACGCACGGCGATCCGCACCCCGCCGGCTGTGAACACCCGGCGGCTGAGCACGAATATGAGGAGGCTGCCGCCGCCGATGGCGAGCGCACGCAGGGTGGCCGTCAGGTCCACGCTCAACGGCAGCGCGCCCCGCACCGGCGTCAGGCTCAGGCTCTGCCAGATGCCGCGAGCCGCGGGCGACAGTCGATCGATCAGGAGCTCCGGCAGCGGCACCAGCTGCAGCGCCATCATCGCCGCGATCGCGATCAGCCAGCGATGGAGCGGCGGTGCGGCGCCAGGCGCCCGCCACGGGCGATACAGCAGGGTGAGCACGAGGAGCACGGCACCCGGGACGATGAGCGAGGACAGGTAGGCGCCAGCGAACAGGAAGGTCGTGCAGGCCAGCAGGACCACCAGCGCGCGCGCGCCCCACTCGGCGGCGGGCCCTCTACGCCGCGCCCTGGCTCTGCCCGTAGTAGCTCTTGTACTGGTAGCCGTAGTACCGGGAGTAGTAGTACTTGTTGCGGTTGAAGTCAACGCGGTTGAGGACGACGGTGACGCTGCGCGGGTGGCCGGACTGCAGCGTCTCGAGCGCGCGCTCGGCGTGAACGCGGCGCGTCATCTCCGAGCCGATGACGAACACCACGCCCGAGACCCGCTGCGCGAGGATGACGGCGTCGGTGACGGCCAGCACCGGCGGGGTATCGATAATCACCCAGTCGAAGGGGCCGCTCGCCAGGTTCGTGAGCAGGTTGTTCATGCGCTCGGACGACAGCAGCTCCGACGGGTTGGGCGGCGTCCGTCCGGCGGTGATGGCCACCAGGTTCGGCTCGCTGGTGCGCTGCACGGCATCGCGCACCCGCGCCTGGCCGACCAGCAGGTGCGACAGTCCGGTGCCGTTCTGCAGCCCCATGGTCTTGTGCAGGCCGGGCCGTCGCATGTCGGCGTCGATCAGCAGCACGCGCGAGCCGCCGAGCGCGAGCGCCATGGCGAGATTGCAGGCGGTCGTGGTCTTGCCTTCGAGCGGCTGGCTGCTGGTGACCGCGATGATCCGCGTCGATTGCGCGCCGCTCGTGAAGACCAGCGACGTCCGCAGCGACCGGAAGGCTTCTCCGAAATCGTGCGGCACCGGCTCGGTCAGCACGGGGACGCGATCCCCGCGCACCGCGGGCACCAGTCCCAGCAGCGGCAGCTTCAGGCGCCGCGTGACATCTTCGGGGGTCTTGACCGTGTCGTCGAGATACTCGATGCCGAACGCCAGCCCGAGCGCGATGGTGACGCCCGCCATCAGCGCGGTGATCCAGTCCTTGCGCGGGTTCGGCAGGATCGGCGCGCCGGGCACTTCGGCCTTGTCCATCACCTGGACGTTGTTGGCGCGGCTGTTGGCCACCACCGCCAGCTCTTTCTGCTGTTGGAGGAGGGTCTGGTAGACCGTGCGTTCGCTGTCGGCCTTGCGCTTCAGGATGTTGTAGTTGCCGCCCTTCTTGTCGAGGTCGGTCACCCGCGCCTGCTGCTCCGAGAGCTGCTGCGAAAAGCTGCGCTCCTGCGTCACCAGAGCGCCGTACTCGTTCTTGATGTTCTCGAGGACCTTGGTGCGCTCGGCGACCAGACGCCGCCGCGCATTGTCGACCAGCGAGTTGATCTCGACCATTTTCGGGTTGGCGGGAAGATAGCGGGTCGCCAGGTTCTGCTGCTGCGAGGCCAGCGTCGCCAGAGCGTTCTTCGCCTCAATCACGCCGGGGTTGACCCCGACAATGGGAAAATTGTCGATCGCGTCGTCGGCGGGGTTGGCACCCTTGAGCTGTTCGTAGATCGCCTGTTTGGTCAGCCGCTGGTTGCGCGCGGTCGTCACCGTGTCGTTCAACTGGTTGAGCCGGGCGCCGACCAGGTTCTGCTTCTCGTCGAGCGAGCCCGCGTCGTTCTGCTCGCGGTACTGGGCGAGCGCGGCTTCGCTCTCGTTCAGCGTCTGCTCGTATCGCTTGAGCTCCTCGCCAAGCCACAGCAGCGTCTTGTCGGTGTTGGCGAGGCGCTGATCGATGTTCTGCTGGGTGTATTCCTCGGCCACTGTGTTGGCCGCGAGCGCCGCGAATTGCGGGTTGCTGTGCTTGTAGCTAATCCGCACCAGCCGGGTGGCCGATTCCGGCAGGACATCGAGGCCGCCGAGGAACGCGCTGATGAGACTGGCTTCTTGCGCGGACTCGTCGGGCGCCGGAGCCGCCACGACGGGGACGGGGCTGGAGATGAGACCGCGTGCCCAGGCACTCGCCGACGCGCGGGCCTGGCGCGCGATCGACAGCGGATCGCGGGGGGGCGGGGCCGTGCCGTTGAACAACGGATTGCCCTGCAGGTTCAGCTTGCGGACGACGCGGCGCGCCAGCCCGCGGCTGGACATGATCGCGTACTGCGTGCGGTAATAGGGTTCGCTCTCCTGCCAGAAGTCGTTGGCGTTGAGCGTGCTCACCTGCACCGTCCGCTCGTCCTGGATTTGCACGCGCGCGGACGTCTGGTAGATCGGGACCGTGGAGTAGGTCTGCACCATCATCGTGGTGACGACCAGCACAAAAGCGACACCGGCGAGCCGCCGGTGCTTGAACACCGCGTTCAGGCGATCGAACACGTGCATCGGCTGCGGCGTGGAGGCCGGCAACTGAAGGGGTGCCGGACCGGCCACGTCGGCCGCCACCTGCGCGCGGATCTCCTGCGTATCGAACATCGCGCTCTATTTGCTGGCACCAAGTTGCACGGGCGCCATGGCGGTGATGCCCTGGCTGGCGGCCGTGGTCGCGACGGCGGACGCGGCGTTGCCGAAGAAGCCCGTGAACCAGGGGACCTTGGTCCCGAGTCGGACGAACGTGGCGACGGTTTCACCCGGAGCGATCACGAACGCGTGGCCGACGCTAGAGACCTTGCCGTTCTCGCCGAGCAGTTCGACGACGTAGGTGCCACCCTCAATCCGGGAGAACGTGAACTGCCCGGCCGTGTTCGCGACGGTGGTCGCTTCAACCTTGCCGGACACCAGGTTCCTGAGCTGCACGCGCGCGCCCGGGATGGGAGAGTTGTCCACCTGCCACGCCGCTCCCAGCACCGAGGTCTGGCCGTTCGCGGCGGCACTGGCGCCGATGCGCGCCGGCGCGCTCCCGGGCGGAAGGCCCTCAGCGGTGTAAGGCACAGCGGCGCAGGCCACGACAAACGTCACCGCCACAAGCCTTCGGGCCGTCAAGAGAGACGCGGAACTGAATTTCACGCTGTACGACCTTATCGGCACCTGCTGCACGACGGCGCAGGCGCAAGGCTGATTTTAAGGGACGGGGTCTCCTAACCCTCTACCATGAAGCGTACCAGCTTCTGCCCCAGCCGGAGAGTCTAAAAAGCCCTTCGCCAGCGTCAGGGTGTTCAGGATCCGGGCACTCCCTGACAGTAGTGTGATTGGGGTATTTTCGCCACAACTTGCTGTCAGGCAACCAGTTACTACGCCGACGGGGGTTCTGTTACCCTACGTGGACTGAACGAGATGAGCGAAGGCTGGCAGGGGTGGGAGGAATACGCCCCCTTTTATGACTGGGAAAACGCGCAGACCGTGGCGCGGCGTGATGTGGCGTTCTGGCGGAACCTCGCGCGCCGGCAATCCGGGGACGTGCTGGAGCTCGGCTGCGGCACCGGACGGCTCTCGCTGCCGCTCATGAAATCGGGCGCGCGGCTGGTCGGGCTCGATCGCTCCGAGGCGATGCTCCGGCGCGTGCAGGCCAAGGCGCGGCGCGCCGGGGTACGCGACCGCGCGCGCTTTGTACGCGGGGACATCCGCCGCCTGCCGTTCCGCACGCGGCCGGGCTTCGGATTGGTGATGGCGCCCTACGGCATGCTCCAGTCGCTGCTTTCGGAGCGCGATCTGGCGGCGACACTCACGAGCGTCGCCCGCGTGCTGCGGCGGGAGGGCGTATTCGCGATCGACCTGGTGCCCGATCTGCCGCGCTGGTCGGAATACCAACGCAAAGTGACGCTGTCGGGCGCGCGGGACGCGCGCACGCACCTCACCCTCAGGGAAACCGTCACACAGGACACGCGCGCGCGACTGACGGTGTTCGACCAGGAATACGTCGAGCGCCGCGGCCGCGAGAAGCGCGTTCACCGCTTCCAGCTCACGTTCCGGACCCTGTCGGTGCCGCAGATGCGTCGGCGGCTGGAAAAGGCCGGGTTCGCCGTCCGCGCCGTGCTCGGTGACTATCGCGGGGGACCCTGGCATCCCGACGCGGACGTCTGGATCATTCTGGCATCGAAAGCATGACGAAGATGGACAACGACGCCCTCCTGCGGCCCAGTGCCGACGTGATCTTCCGCGAGCTCGAAGGCGAGGCGGTTCTCCTCGATCTCAACAGCGGCCGCTACTTCGGGCTGAACGCCGCCGGCACCCGCGTGTGGACGCTGATCGCCTCGGGCTCGACGATGGCGCAGGTGACGGCTGCCATGGCGGCCGAGTTCGACAGCGACGCCGAGCAGATCGCGCGCGATGTATGCGAGCTGGTGGCGGAGCTGACAGAGCGGGGTCTGCTCGTGAAGGGCGCCGGGCCGGCTTCCTCGTCTCCATGACCGCGATTGCCGCCGCCTACAGCGCCGACGGCCGCGAGCCGGAGGGCGCGGTGCGGCGGATGCTGGATGCCGCCGCGCATCGCGGGGCGCACGCGCCGCACACGTGGTCTGCGGGCCCGGTCACACTCGGCTGCCGGGCCTCGCTACGCCGCGACGGAACAGCTCAGGCGGCCTTTGCCGCGACCCCCGACGGTTGCGCGATTGTCTTCGATGGCCGTCTCGACAACCGCGACGAGGTGTGCCGCGCGCTGTCGTGCCCGCCGTGCCCCCCCGACCCCGAGCTCGCGCTTGCGGCTTATGCGGCCTGGGGCGACGACACGCCTGCCGCCCTTCTGGGTGATTTCGCCTTCGCGCTCTGGGACGCACCGAACCGACGGCTGTTCTGCGCGCGCGACGCCTTCGGCCAGCGGCCGTTGTTCTACGCGCACCACGGCGGCGCGACCGCGATTGGCTCCGAACCGCAGCAAGTACTCGCCCATCCCAGCGTGCCGCGCGTCATCAACGAGGGGGCGATCGCGGAATACCTGACCGGCGCGCCGGCGTCGATCAGCGACACGCTCTGGAGCGGCGTGGCACGGCTCCCGCCGGCGCACGCGCTCGTTGTCTCGGGCTCGGGCGCTCGTGCCGTCCGCTACTGGGATTTCGATCCGGAGGCGCGGCTCGAGTATCGCGATGAACGGGAATACGCCGAGCACTTCCGCGCCCTGTTCCGGCAGGCGATCGAGTGCCGCACGCGCGGCGCCGCGTCGGTC
>JBKJRJ010000232.1:0-4545 GCA_046594705.1 Vicinamibacterales bacterium | reverse complement strand
AGCGGGTGGCGGAGCAGGCTCTTCGGCGACAGCACCACGAGCGGCAGCGGATCGGTCAACAGCAGCGCGGCCTGGCGGCGCAGCAGGTGGAAGTACTGCGCCGCGGTGGTGCAGTTGACGATCCGCATGTTGGTGTCGGCGGCCAGCTGAAGAAAGCGCTCGGGCCGCGCGCTGGCGTGATCGGGGCCCTGGCCTTCATGCGCGTGCGGCAGCAGCAACACGAGCGAGGGCTGCTGTCCCCACTTCACGCGCGCCGAGACGAGAAACTCATCGACGATCACCTGCGCGCCGTTGATGAAATCGCCGTACTGCGCCTCCCAGATCACCAGCCGGGACGGCGCCTGCACGTTGTAGCCGTACTCGAACCCGAGGACGGCGTTCTCCGAAAGCGCGCTGTTATGCACTTCGAAGGCGGCGCGCGCCTGCGGCAGCGCCTGCAGCGGGACGTGGATCGCGCCGGTCCGGGTGTCGTGCAGCACCGCGTGGCGGTGGCTGAAGGTGCCGCGTTCGACGTCCTCGCCGGTCAGGCGGACGCTGGTGCCATCGGCGAGAATCGACGCCAGCGCCAGCTCTTCGGCGGTCCCCCAATCGATCGTGCGCTCGTCGGGCTGCGCCAGCACGTGCGCGCGCTTCTCGCGCGACCGCTCCAGCTTCTTGTGAATGGCGAAGCCGGGGGGCGTGGCGAGGAGTGACGCATTCAGCTCCGCCAACCGCTCCATCGGCACGTTGGTCTGCGCCTTGGCCGCGGCTCCCGGCGGTGGCGCGACCGGCTGGGGCTCCACGAAGTCGTGCTCCGGCCGCAGCGCGTCGAGGACGGCTTGCAGCTGGTCCATGTACTTCCGGCTCAGCGCCTCCGCCTGCGCCGGCTCGATAACGCCGCGCCCCGCGAGCGTGCGAGCCCAGATCTCCCGCACCGTCGGATGCGCCGCGATCCTCTGGTACATCATCGGTTGCGTGAACGCCGGCTCGTCTCCCTCGTTGTGGCCCCACCGCCGGTAGCCAATCAGGTCGATCAGGAAATCGCGCTGGAACTTGGCGCGATAGGCGATCGCCAACCGGGCGGCTTCCACGCACGCGACGGGATCGTCCGCATTCACGTGGACGATCGGGATCTTGAAGCCGCGGGCCAGGCCGCTGGCGTAGGAGGTGCTGTAGGAGTCGTTCGAGGTGGCGGTGAAGCCGAGCTGGTTGTTGACGATGATGTGGATCGTGCCGCCGGTGTCCCACCCTGGCAGACGGCTCAGGTTCAGCGTTTCCGCGACGATGCCCTGACCCGGGAAGGCGGCATCGCCATGAATCAGGATCGGAAGGCTGCGGGTCGGGTCGAACACCGGCGGGCCTGCGGCGTCGGTCTTCGTCCCCGCCGCGCGGGCCATGCCCTCCACCACCGGATCGACCGCCTCCAGGTGGCTGGGGTTCGGCGGCATCGAGACTTCGAGGCCGATCTCGCGGCCGTCCTTGATCGCGCGATGGGCGCCGGCGTGATACTTGACATCGCCCGCCCAGGCCATGTCCTCGCGGAAATTCCGCGACGACAACGGCTCCTTGAACTCCGCCAGGATCTGCTCGTACGGTTTGCACAGCACGTGCGCCATCACGTTCAGCCGGCCGCGATGCGCCATCCCGATCAGGATCGCGCCGATGCCCGCTTCCCCGGCGTCGCCGATCACCTCGTCGAGAATGGGCACGAGCATGTCGAGCCCCTCGATCGAGAAACGCGTCTTACCGGGGAAGGTGCGGTGCAGGAACCGTTCGAACGCTTCGACCTGCGTGAGCCGCTCCAGCAGGGCCAGCGGGTCTATGGGATCGGCGGGCTCGCGGAACCGGCCGTCTTCCGCCGCATGGCGCAGCCACTGTCGCTCTTCCGGGACGAACACCTGGGCGTAGTCGTAGCCGGTCGTGGAGCAGTAGACGCGCCGAAACGCGGCAACCAGATCGTGCATGTTGGCCGCCTCGGCGGCGAGCGGCGACGAGATCAGGTTGGCCGGAATATGTCGGAGGTCGTCTTCGGTCAGGCCGTGGCGCTCGGGACGCAGGGTCGGATCGCCGGGTGGTTTCGCGCCCAGCGGATCGAGCTGAGCGGCCAGATGCCCATAGCGCCGGATCGACTGCGCCAGGCTGACGGCCGCCACCGCCGCGCGGGGCGGCAGCCCTGACGAGGGGCCGGGCGCGTCGTCAGTCTCGCTCGGCGGCGTCCAGCGGTCGAACAGGGCGCGCGCCTCCGGGTCGACCGAAGACGGATCCTGGCGGAACCGGTCGTACAGCTCCAGCACGTAGGCGCGATTGACCCCGGAAAACTCCTCCCACCCCGCCATCTCCTTATAATCCTACCCCATGCTTCCACCATGGAGCGGACTCGACGGCTCGCGCTACTTCTGCCGTGAGTGCGCCGGGACAGGTCTCACCGCCTCGGCGGTTTGCAGGCCCGTTACCTTGACGCCTCGGAGCGCGAGCTGCCCCTGGCGGGCGTAGTCGATCGATTCGGCGAGCACCCGCTCAGCCTCCTGCGGCGCGTGGAAACCGCTCGAATTCTCCGCCTCCACGAAGTCCAGCATGAACTGGGCGCGCCGCTGCAGCTTCCGCGGCAGGTCCAGGGTCGCGTCGGAGACGCCGGTAGTCCGCGCCTCCGCGATGTCGCCAATCAGCGCCACGACCGCGGCCATGGCGCGGTTGCGCAAGCCGAAGACCCGGTCCTGGATCGCCTCGACGCGCGCCTTCAACTCTGCCTCCGGCCATTTGTGGCAGGTCTGACAGGCATTGTTGATGTTGAGCATGGGACTGCGCACGTGATGATCGCTGATCTTCATGGCGCCGACCCTCATGTAGGGCATGTGACAATCCGCGCACGCCACGCCTGACCGGGCGTGAATGCCCTGGTTCCACATCTCGAACTCGGGATGCTGCGCCTTGAGCAGGGGTGCGCCGCTGTCGGGATGGGTCCAGTCGGTGTGCGGGTTCTCCTCGTAGTACTGCAGGATCTCGTCCACCTTGAGCCCCTTGGCCCACGGGAACGTGAGCCGCTTCTCGGGGCCCTTGAAGTAGTACTCGACGTGGCACTGGCCGCAGACGAACCGCGCGCATCTCCTGCCGGATCGCGCCATCGTGTTCACGCCGTAGCCCTCCACCCCCTGAGACGCCTTGAGCGTGCGCATCCCCTCGACAAAGGCCGGGCCGTGACCCGCAGCTGCATCGTCTGCGAGTCATGGCCATCAGTGCATGCTACGGGGTGGCTGACGATCTTGCGGGCTTCGAAATACGGCATCTGGTTCATCTTCTCGAAGCCCTTGAAGATGTCGCCGCCGCCCAGCTTCTTGAACAGCACATACACCGAGGCGTGGCAGTTCATGCACGTGCCCGGCTGCTTCGCAACCTGCTGCCGCTCGGTGAATGTCTGGTCGTCGAGCATGTAGGCATGCCCGCGCTCCTCGCGAAAGTCCTTCGAGAAGGCGTAGCCCGCCCACATGGTCTTCAGCCTCGGATCCTCCTCGAGCTTGGACTGCGCGACGACCGAGCGAGGATCGACGTTGGTTGGGGTGCGCGGAATCGCTTCGCTGCCGCCATACCGCGTGCGCTGCTGATCGACCGTCCGGCGATAGCCGTCGTACTGCTGCGGAAAGTTCTTCCCCCAGATGGCCGGATCTTCCGTGTCATCGGTCAGTTCGACGACCCGGTAGAACGGATTTCTCCCCTCCTGCTTCCGTTCGAAGATATTCACGAGCAGCCCGACCACCGCCACCGTGATCACCGCGGCCGCCACGGCCGCAAGCATCAGCGCGCGCGCACCGGAACGGCGAGTGCGTGGTTCATTGGTGTCAGCCATGTGATCTCCTGGGTGCCTTACTCAAGATGCCCAACGCTGGAATGGCACCGGATGCACGAGAGCCGGTTCCGTTCGGGGTGCGGACCTTCGATCGCGCTGACGATGTCTTCATGGCATTTGCGGCAGGCCTTCTCCGTGACGGCTGCGTTGCGGCGCGTGATCCGGAGGGGTTCAGGGAAGCGGCCGGTCGTGAACGCCAGCGAGTGATTGAATCCGTTGATGGCCTTGGTCGTGTACTTGGGCAGGAGATCCGGCGGTGTGTGGCAATCGTTGCACACGGCGGCGGCGCGGTGCGAGCTCTTCATCCACGCCCGGTAGTGGTTCTCCATGACGTGGCAATTGGCGCAGGCGGCGGGATCGTTCGTGACGTAGGAGTAGCCCTTCGCGTAAACGAAGGTGTAGGCGCCAAGCGCGGCCAGCATGCCGAGAGTGGACCCGGCAAGGGTCGGCAGGAGACGCATTATTCTTTCCTACTCAACAGTTCGTCACTGTCAAGCAACCTATCATGCCCGACCGTAAGGTAGGTCACGACATTCGCGGCCGAGTAGGCGTCGCGGTCGCCCAGCACACCAGCGACGTCGAGCAGTCCTGTTCCCGACGTCACAATCGGCGGCTCGGGTCCTGCTGCCCGCCGCTGCCCGAGCCCCACGGTGGCGAGCAAACCGTTACAGATGCACTTGCGTCCCACCGTGTCTTCGAGACGTCCACCCTTGCGGAGGTAATCC
>JBKJRJ010000336.1:0-3891 GCA_046594705.1 Vicinamibacterales bacterium | reverse complement strand
GCGCTGCTGAGGATCACCACCACGCAGATCATCATCACCACCGTGACGATCGAGTTCAGGTAGCCCTGGAAGTGTTTCGCGGCATTGGCGCCGATCGCCATCGGGTAGAAGTTGTCGCGGACGCTCAGCGTGCCGGCGGTGAGCGTGGTGATCGACACGAACGACAGCGGCAGCAGCGTCACCCAGGCGTAGCGCGCGCGGCCGGCGTTGATGATCACCGTGGTCCCGACCGCGAGCGCCACCGACGCGAGCAGCTGGTTGGCGATCCCGAACATCGGCCAGATCGTCGAAATGCTCCCCGCCCAGATGAAGTAGGCCCAGGCGCCCACCACCAGCCCGGTCGAGATCATGGCCCCGGGGATCCAGTCGTGCCGGCCGAACGGCGGATAGGCGCGTCCCAGGAACTCCCCCACCAGGAACCGCGCCACCCGCGTGCCGGCGTCGATCGTGGTCAGGATGAAGAGCGCCTCGAACATGATCGCGAAGTGGTACCAGTAATCGATCAGGTGGCGCATGCCCGGCAGGCCGGAGAAGATCTGGGCCATCCCGATCGCCAGGGACACCGCGCCGCCGGTACGGCCGGTGACGGTCTCCTGCACCGCGGCTTCGAGCGCCGGCAGGTTGGTCACCGTCAGGCCGAGCGTGGCGAACACCTCGGGCGACGTGTTGATGGCGAAGTAGTCGCCCGGGTGCATCGCGCTCGCGGCGATGATCGACACGATGCCGACGACCCCCTCCATCAGCATCGCGCCGTAGCCGATGACGCGGATGTCCGACTCCTTGTTGATCATCTTCGGCGTCGTGCCCGACGAGATCAGGGCGTGGAACCCCGAGATGGCGCCGCAGGCGATCGTGATGAAGGCGAACGGGAACAGCGGGCCCGGCACGATCGGGCCGCCGCCGCCCGTGAACTGAGAGAACGCCGGCATCTGCAGTACCGGGTTCACCACGATGACCCCGACGATCAGCAGCGCGATCGTGCCGATCTTCATGAAGGAGCTGAGGTAGTCGCGCGGCGCGAGCAGCAGCCAGACCGGCAGCACCGACGCGATGAAGCCGTAGCCGGCCATCAGCAGAATCAGCTGGGTGCGGTTGAACAGGAAGTAGTGGCCGAAGGACGAGGTCGAGAGCGGCTTGCCGAGGATCACGCACACCAGGAGCCCGGCGACGCCGATGATGGTCGCTTCGCCCACATGGCCCGGCCGCAGGCGGTACATGTACCAGCCGACGACCAGGGCCAGCGGGATCGACATGCCAATCGTGAAGGTGCCCCACGCACTGTGCTCGAGCGCGTTGACCACCGCCAGCCCCAGCCCGGCGAGCGCGATGACGATGATGAAGAGGATCGCGATGGCGGCCGTCGTCCCGGCGACCGGCCCGATCTCGGAGCGCGCAATGTCGGCCAGCGAGGCGCCACCCCGGCGGGTGGACGCCCACAGGATGATCATGTCCTGGACGGCACCAGCCAGGCAGACGCCGCCGACCAGCCAGATGAGTCCCGGCGCATAGCCGAACTGCGCCGCCAGCACGGGACCGATCAGCGGCCCGGCGCCGGCGATAGCCGCGAAATGGTGCCCAAACAGGACCCATTTCGTCGTGACGTGATAGTTGTGGCGATCCGGCCGCGTGTGGGCCGGGGTGGCCCGGCTGTCGTCCAGCACCATGACCTTCGCCGCAATGAAGGCGCTGTAGTACCGGAAGGCGATCGTCAGGATGCCGAGGATGGGG
This sequence comes from Vicinamibacterales bacterium, assembly GCA_046594705.1. Classification (GTDB taxonomy): domain Bacteria; phylum Acidobacteriota; class Vicinamibacteria; order Vicinamibacterales; family 2-12-FULL-66-21; genus JAICSD01. Next base: position 2,163 of record JBKJRJ010000336.1, on the reverse strand, counting down.
AGAATGACGTAGAGGGCCCGCATTCGCCCGCGATTCTACCTGTTATAGTGGGAGGGCCACCTGCCGCGACTAACTTCAGGGATATCCATGCGCCGCATTGCCGCCTTCGTCGCCGCGACCACCGCCCTGGCGCTGACCGCCAGCGCCGGCGCGCAGAAACAGACCATCAAGGTGTCGACCGATTCCGTCGCGGTCTACGTCACCGTCACGGACCAGGAAAAACGGCTCGTCCCCGACCTCGTGCTCGAGGAGTTCGAGATTCTCGACAACGGCAAACCCCAGAACATCACCGTCTTCGAGAACAAGCCGACGCCGATTACGGCCGTGGTGATGATCGATACCAGCGGCAGCATCACCGCGTCGCTCGGTCTCGTGAAGGACGGCGCCGAGCAGTTCCTGCTGCGGCTGCTGCCCGACGACAAGGCGCAGGTCGGGGAGTTCAGCGACAAGATCAAGTTCCACCCCGGGCAGTTCATCGACAACCGGGACCGGCTGATCTACCTGCTCAAGAATGAGCTGGATTTTGGCTATCCGACGCGCCTCTACGACGCTGTGGACGAGAGCATCAAGCGCCTGCTCGAAGTGGACGGGCGCAAGGTGGTGGTCGTCTTCACGGACGGGGACGACACGGCCAGCAAGATCGGCGTGGGGAAGGTGATGGATCGCGCGCGAGAGAAAGACGTGATGATCTACGCCGTCGGTCTCGAGACCGAGTACTTCAACGGCCAGCAGCGCGTGCGCAGCTCGCCCGATCGGGGACTGCGGAAGCTCGCCGAGGATACCGGCGGCGGATTTTTCCTGCTGAAGAAGACCGCCGACCTGGGCGAGACGTTCACCCGCGTCGCCCAGGAGCTGCACAGCCAGTACGTCCTCGGGTTTTCACCCGAGACGACCGACGGCAAGGTTCACAAGCTCGAGGTTCGCGTGAAGCGGACCGGGATGAACGCCCGGGCCCGGAAGACCTACGTCGCGGCGGCGGCCGGCACCAAATAGTCCGCTGTCAGCAGGCGGACCTGGAATCCCGCCCGGCACGAGTTCGTCACCGCCTGCGCACCCACACTCACGCCAGCGCGAACAGCACCGTGACAGCCAGCCGCAGCGCGACGAGCCGGTCGGCGTTGCTCGAGATGTTTATTTCTTCACGTGGCGGGTCACTCAACCGCCGGAGATGGTGGGGATGATTTCGACAATGTCGCCGTCGACCAGGCGGCGCTGGCGGGCGTGCTGGAGCAGGAGTTCGTCGTTCACGGCGAAACTGAACACCGAGTCGTCCAGCTGTTCGCTCAGGCCCGGAATGCGGCGATCCAGGGCTTCGATCAGCGCCGCCATGTCGGCAAGCGGCTCTGCGAAGGTCACCGTATCACTGTCGCCGAGCCGCAGCGTACCCGGCAGGCGGACAGTGATCATGAGGGGCCGATCATCGATTCCAGCCGAGCCCGCCATTCGGCCCGCGGATGGCCCTGCTGGTCCAGGTTCGAGATCTCGTAGAACCGCGTGAGCATGCGGTCGAACTCTCCGCGGTCGATTTTCTCCCCCGCGTAGGCGCCGACCGTGACCGGTTCGTTGAACCAGCGGTCGGGCAGCGTGTCGTCTTTCCTGCTGACGCCGAGCCGCGCGTTGATCAGGCGCTCGACGCCCATCACGTTGTGGCCGATGGTATCGAGCTCCGCTGCCGCGAACTGCAGGCCGGTGACATTGCCGATCTGGTTGGCGAACTCCTTCAGGCCGGGCAAGGACGGACTGTTGAACAGCTTCGTCGTGAAGCGGCACATCCCAACGCTGTCGCCGACCGCGTAGGTGTTCTCACACACTCGGACGGCGCGTTCCTTGTCTTCGTAGCTGTTGGGCGCCGCGCTCACGGGGCCGCCGTAGAGGCGCTCCTTGAACGCGGGATCATCGTTGATGCGCGCGTTGATCTCGAGTGTGACCCGGTTGCGCAGATGGTCCATCCCGCGGGTCGCGACCGCGAGCCCGAGCGCGAACGCCTTCAGGATCCGGGCGTCGTGCGGGTCGCTCTGCATCAGCCCCTTTACCGCCATCCGGTATTGCAGCGCCCCCGGCGGGTAATGCCCCTTCTCCACTGCCCGCGTGCTGTCGGCCACCACGTTGCCGAACCCTTCGCGGCGCGACATCCGGAACAGCAGCACTTCGACCGCTTCGGCA
>JBKJRJ010000127.1:0-17284 GCA_046594705.1 Vicinamibacterales bacterium | reverse complement strand
CGGCGTGCTCACGCTCACCGGGTCCGCTACCGTCGCTCAGTACCAGGCGGCGCTCAGCAGCGTGACCTACGCGAACACGGCCTCATCCCCGGCCACCATCACTCGCACCGTGTCGGTGGTTGTCACGGACGGAACCGCGACCTCGAACGCGGCGACGCGCGCTCTCATCGTCTCGGCGGCTCCGAACCAGCCACCGGTCGTCACCACAACCGCAGTGGCCCTGGCCTACACCGCCGGAAGCGCGCCCGCGATCGCCGACGCCGGCCTGCTCGTCGCCGACACCGACAGCCCGACGCTCGTGCGGGCGGTCATCACGATATCCGCCGCCTACGCGACCGGCGACGACGTCCTCGCCTTCACGAACCAGGGGGGCATCACCGGTAGCTTCAATGCCGCCACCGGCGTACTGACGCTCACCGGGTCGGCCACCGTTGCTCAATACCAGGCCGCGCTCCGCGGCGTGACCTTCGCGACCACGGCGAATGCCTCGACGCTGACCCGCACCATCACGGTCGTGGGCAGCGACGCGCAGGCGGATTCCCTGCCCGCGACACGGCAGATCACGGTCGCGAGCGCATCGCAGCCCACGCTGGACCAGCCGGCAAACGTGACGGTGGACGAAGACTCCGGTCCGGCGACCGTGACTCTGAGCGGAGTATCGGCCGGCCCTTCGGGGGGGTCTGTGTCGGTGGTCGCGCAAGCGGTCAACGCGGGTCTGTTCGCCGGCTTCTCAGTGAGTTATCAGGATCCGAACGGCACGGCCTCTTTGGCCTTTACGCCGGCGCCCGACGCCTTCGGGACGACGGACGTGGCGGTCACGGTGACCGCCGGCGGCGCAACCTCCGGCCGGACCACGACCCGCACCTTCAGGATTACGGTCACGTCGGTGAACGACCGGCCCACGCTCGAGGCACTGCAGGACCGCACCGGGCTGACGGGCGCCGCGCAAAGCGTCGCCCTGACGGGGATCGGCATGGGAGCGTTGAACGAAGCGCAAACCCTGAGCGTCACGGTCACCTCCTCGAGCCCCGGCGTCGTCTCGGGCGGGGCCGTCACCTATGTCAGCCCCGCATCGACCGGCGCGCTCAGCGTCCTCCCGCTCTCGGCGGGCGTGACGACGATGACTGTCACCGTGAACGATGGCGACACGACCAACGCTACGGTCGCGCGGAGCTTTGTCGTGACGGTTGCCGCGGCACAGAACACTCCGCCGACCATCACGGCGATGCCCGACATCACGTCGATCGAAGGCAATCCGCTGCCTGGCACGTCCTTCACGATCGGGGACACGGAGACGGCCGCCTCGGCCTTGACGGTGACGGTGCGCAGCCTGAACGGCTCGCTGATTCCTGCGGCCGGCCTGGCGATCACGGGCACCGGCGCCACGCGCGGCCTGACGCTCGTCAATGCGCCGAACAGGATCGGCCGGGGTCAAATCGTCGTGACCGTGAGCGACGGCGAATTCTCGGCGAGCTCGACCTTCACCGCGGTGGTCAGTCCACTGTGGAACTACTACCTGCCCGACGGGTGGGCGAGCGCCGACAGCACGACCGACATCCGCGCCACCAACCCGCACGGCGTGGCCGCGCCGATCCGTGTCACCTTTGTGACGCCGGCTGGTGCACCGCAGCACCAACTGTTCGAGATCGCCGCAGGCTCGCGCTGGTCGGTTCGGCTGTCCGCCATGCCCCTGGCGGGCGGCGGCGAGGTCTCGACCTTCATCCGATCAGTGGATCGGCTGCCGCTGCTGGTCGAGCGGACGATGACGTGGGGCGCCGACGCGCACGCGGGATCAGCGGAAACCGCGCTCGAATCGACCAACCTGCAGTGGTACTTCGCGGAAGGCGCCCAGACCGCGCTCCGCACGGACCTGATCCTCGCGAACCCGAACGACACCGACGCCACCGTCTCGGTCACGTTCCTGCTCGAAGCCGGCGTCCCGGTGGTGCGCGGTTATACCGTGAATGCGCTGTCGCGGCGGACGCTGGCGTTCGGGGGTATCCCCGAGCTGGCGGGGCGGTCCTTCGGCATGGTGGTGGACGCCTCCCTGCCGATCGCGGCGGAGCGGACGATGTACCTGGACGCGCCCCGCGCCCGGCAGGGCGGCCATTCGTCGGTCGGCGTCCCGTTCCCCTCGTCGCAGTGGTACTTCGCGGAAGGTTCGGCCTGGAAGATCTTCCAGACCTACATGCTGCTCGCGAACCCCGGCACGACTGCGGCGAAGGTGCGGATTGCCTATCACACGATGGTCGGTGCTCACTTCGCGACCGACCACGTCGTCGCACCGCGGTCCAGGCTGACGGTCGATACGCTGAAGGAGGAGCCGCGCCTCGACGGGGCGCACTTCTGGATGTCGGTGACTGCTGACCAGCCGATTGTCGCGGAGCGCTCGATGTACTGGGATCGCGGCATGCCCGGCCTCACGGAAGGGCACAACAGCCATGGTGCGATCGAACCGTCACGGCACTGGTCCACCGGCGACGCACGCGTCGGGGGCCCGCAGCAGTACTCGACGTATGTGCTGATCGGCAACCCGACCCAGTCCACCGCGACCCTGACGGTCACCATCAAGCGGGACAACGGCGCCGACATCGTGTCCACCCGTCACCTGGCTCCGCTCGGCCGCGACACGATCAACGTCAACACAGCCGTGCCGTCCTTGAGTAACGAGAGTTTCTGGCTGCTGATCGACTCGGACGTGCCGATCCTGGCGGAGCGCTCGCAGTACTGGGGCCCGGATCCGTCGCGCGGCAGCTGGTCGGGCGGCACGAACGCGTTTGCACTGCCGGTCGTCGGCCCTGATTACAACGGCTGCGCCTACTCAGTCGGACCGCAGGCGGTGACGGCGTCCGCGCAGGGGGCGCGCTTCCAGCTCAACGTCGGTACCACGAGCCGGTGCACCTTCACCGCCGAGCCGTCGGCGGCGTGGCTGCGCGTGACGGAGGGGGGCAGCGGCAACGGCGTGGCGACGGTGACGGTTCGAGTCGATCCCAATCCTTCGTCCGGCGCCAGGACCGGCACGATCGTGGTGGCGGGACAGTCGGTGACGGTGGACCAGAGCGCGGCGCCGCCGGCGGGCGTGGGCGATCCACAGATGACCCTGGATGCGCCGCTCAACGGCGCGCGGGTGGGCTCGGTGTTCCGCGTCACGGGCTGGGCCGTCGATCTCGCCGCGACGGACAACACGCCAGGCGTCAGCACCGTGCACGTGTGGGCGTATCCGAGCGCCGGATCGAGTGCCGTTCCGCTATTCCTCGGCGTTGCCACCTACGGCGCCGAGCGTCCCGCCATCGAGGCGCGGTTCGGCGAGCGCACCCGGCGCTCCGGCTTCTCCCTCGATGTCCGCGGCCTGCCGCGAGGGGCTTATTCGATTGCCGTGTTCGCTTACAGCACCGTGACCCAGTCGTTCAGCCAGGCGCGCGCCGCGGCTGTCATCGTGCAGCCCGACCCGCGGGTCGTCATCGACATTCCCGGTGCGGGTCCGCTGACGCAGCCGGCGCGAATCGCCGGCTGGGCGGTCGACTTCGCCGCCGACGGCGCGACGGGGATCGACGCCGTCGATATCTGGGCCTATCCGGCCGACGGCGCCGCGCCGCGTTTCGTGGGTTCGGCCAGTTACGGACACGCGCGGCCCGACGTCGCCACGGCCTACGGCAAACCTGATTTCATCAACAGCGGCTATACGCTGTCGCTGACCGGGCTTGCCGCCGGCAAGTATCAGCTGGTCGTGTTCGCGCGGCGAACCGGGTCGGCGGTATTCGACGGCGTGCAAGTCGTCAACGTCGAGATTGTCGAGCCCGAGCACTTGATGATGGCGCTTGATGCGCCGTTGGAAAACCAGGTTGTCGGCCGCGCCTTCAGCCTGTCCGGATGGGCGCTGGATCTGGCAGCGGCAAGCGGCCCCGGCGTCGACGTGGTGCACGTCTGGGCGTACCCCACATCCGGCGCGTCGCCGGTTTTCCTCGGGGCGGCGGACTACGGCGCCGCGGCCGTGGGCGTGCCGGCCTATGTTGCCGAAGGGGCGAAGTCCTGCGCCTTCACCCTGCGCGTCGCGGACCTGGCGCCGGGCACCTACCGGGTTGTGGCGTTCGCGCACAGCACCGTGAGCGGCCTCTTTGATCAGTCGAGGGTCCGGACCGTGACCGTCAGCGCGACCGATCCCCGGTAACCGGCTGGAACAACTCGAAGTTCTGCGGACTCGGCCCGTTGCGCCAGCAGCGGACAAACTGGGGATCGGACCAGTCCCACAGGCGTGCATGATCCCGGTCCACGTCAACCGGGTCGTTGTTCCATCGGTCGTTGGGATGAAAGAAGGCGCCGGTGGCCGCGAGCGTGATCGACCACGCGAGCGCGGCGCCGCACGCGGCGACGGCTGCCGGGCGCATGTGGATGCGCGCCAGAGCCGCGGCGGCGAGCGGGACCAGCAACGGCAGCACGTCGAGCATGTAGCGCGGACCGTATGTGTGTCCGCCCCACCAGACGGAGTAGCCGCCGTAGACCAGGAACTGCGCCGCCGCCCCCAGCGCGCACCAGCGCAGCGGCGACACCCAGGGCGCGCGGAACGCATCGGTAAAGCCGGCGAACGCGACGGCGACGATCGGGCTGAAAATCAAAAGCCCGCGGCTCGGTGAGACGAGCAGGCCTGCCAGGCCTCCGAACCGCCAGTCGATCCAGCCGCGCGTGTCATGGACCGCGTTGTTCACGTCCTGGAGCACCGAAAGCGCGCCGAGAGGGGCGCCGAACCAGCGCCAGTTCATGATCATCAGGATCGCGGCGGCTCCTCCGGCAATCGCCGTGGCGGCGACCGCAGCGCGGCGCGGCGACCGCGCCCAGACGCCCGCGAGCAGGACTGCGACCATCGGGGCCAGCTGCGGCCGGGCGGCCCCCGCGAGCGCCAGCCCGATCCCGACCCACACGGCCTGGCGGAGGTCGAGCCGCTCGTCGGCGGCCGCGAACGCCGCCGTGGCGATCGCCATCCCGAAAAGTGCGGTCTCGTGCTGCCAGAGCGTCCTGCTGATCGTGCACCAGAGACCGGTCCCGAGCCCGAGGCCCATCGACAGCAGGATGGCGGTGCGGCGCGAGGTGCGCCGCCGCGCCGTCATGTACAGGAGGCCCACCGCCAGCGCCGTCAGGACGGACGCTGCGCCGACGGCAATCCTGGCCGGCGCCAGCGGCGATCTCAGGTCGAGCAGATGGAGGGGCACCAGCGGGTACGCGATGACGGCCGCGGCGATCGACGGGACCGGGGAGTACGCCGATCGATACCGTCCGTCGCGGGCCAGCACGAAGGCCGGTCGCTCCGCGTACTGGGGCACGGCTCCGACGACGTGGTTGAGGCCGAGCGTGCCTCGCAGCAGCAGCTCGCGCGCGGCGAACTTGGTCGGCTGCGAGTCGTAGCTGCCGATCTCACGGCCGTTGGCGTTGTACACGAGCAGCAGGACAACCACGATTCCGGCTGCAATCCACCGGTCGCCCGCAGCGCCAGGCTCCATCATCGCCGGTTGTACACCACCAGCCTCATCTCGGTCATCTCCTCGATCGCGTAGCGCACCCCCTCCCGTCCGAAGCCCGACTGCTTCACGCCGCCGTACGGCATGTGATCGACGCGGAAGGTGGAGGAGTCGTTGATCATGAGTCCACCGGCGTCGATCCCGTCGATCGCCGCGCTGATGATGCGTTCGTCATGAGTGAAGATCCCGGCCTGCAGGCCGAAGTCGCCGGCGTTGGCGGCGCCGATCGCCTGGTGCACGTCGGTGTATTTCATGAGGGATACCAGCGGCGCGAACACCTCGCGGCAATTGACGCGGGCTGCCGCCGGTGCCCCTTCGATCACCGTCGGCGTCCAGACCGCGCCGTGACGGGTGCCGCCGGTCAGCACGCGCGCCCCGGCCGCTTCGGCCTCTTCCAGCCATTCGCCGATCCGATCGGCGGCCACCGCGTCGATGACCGGGCCCACGTCGGTGTCGTCGAGCAGCGGGTCGCCAAATTTCAGCGCCTTGGCGCGGCGCACCAGGTCGGCGGCAAACGCGTCGTAGATGTCTTCGTGCACGTAGATCCGCTGCGCCGAGATGCACGACTGGCCGGCATAGCTGTAGCCGCCGAACGCGACGCGCTCAGCCGCATAGGGCACGTCGGCGTCGCGATGCACGATCACCGCGGCGTTGCCGCCGAGCTCGAGCGTGACGCGCTTGCGCCCGACGCGATTCTTCAGGCCCCAGCCCACCGCCGGGCTGCCGGTGAAGCTGAGGAGCTTGATGCGCTCGTCCTTCACCAGCAGGGCGGTGTCCTCGATGCTGCACGGGATCACCGCGTGCCCCTCCGCCGGCCAGCCCGCCTCGATCACGATCCGTCCCAGTTCGAGCGCCGAGATCGGCGTCCGCGCCCCTGGACGAATGATCACCGGATTGCCCGCCGCCATCGCTGGCGCGACCTTGTGGGCGACCAGCAGAAGGGGAAAGTTGAACGGTGTAATCCCCGCGATCGGCCCGAGCGGGATCCGGCGGATGTGCCCCTCTCGACCCTCGGTCCCCGGCAACCAGTCGAGCGACAGGATCTCGCCGTGTATCCGCTTGGTCTCCTCGGCCGCCACCCGGAAGGCGAAGGCCGCGCGATCGACTTCGAGCCGCGCGGTCTTGATCGGCTTGCCCGCCTCGAGCGCGATGATCCGCGCCAGCGCCTCACGGCGGCCGGCAATCCCGGCCGCCACGGCGAGCAGGATCGCTTCGCGCTTCCAGGCTGACAGCTTCCGCGTCACCTGGAACGCCCGCTCGGCGGCGGCGATCGCCCGCTCGATCTCCGCCGGGCCGGCGTAGTGGACGGTCCCCACCAGCGCCTGGTCGTAGGGGCTCCGCACCTCGAACGTCTGGCCGGTTGTAACGACCTGCCCTTCGAGCACAATCCCGAATTCTCCAAGCGCGGCCGCTGCTGCGTGTAGGTCTGCCATGGCCCATCCTAACGCGGTCGCCACCACCGGCGCGAGCGCTATACTGGCAGCGCTTCCCGACATGCAGCCGTCCGCCATTCTCAAGAGCCTCTACATCCAGGTCCTGGCCGCCATCATTCTTGGCGTCATCGTCGGCGTGTTGTGGCCCCAGACCGGCGCCGCGATGCGGCCGCTCGGCGACGGCTTCATCAAGCTGATTCGGATGCTGATCGCGCCGATCATCTTCACCACGATTGTCGTCGGCATCGCGCACATGGGAGCGATGAAGGACGTCGGGCGCATCGGCCTGCGCGCCTTCATCTACTTCGAAGTGGTGTCCACGCTGGCGCTGGTCATCGGCCTCGTCGTCGTCAACGTGTTGAAGCCAGGGGTCGGGCTCAATGTCACGGCCACCCCGGCCGACCTGCAGGCCGTGGCCGGCTACGGCGCCCAGGCGGGACAGGCGCACGACACCGTGACGTTCCTCCTCAACCTGATCCCCATGACGATGGTGGACGCCTTCGCGCGCGGCGACATCCTGCAGGTGCTGGTCGTCGCCACGTTGACCGGTATCGCGCTGCTCGGTCTTGGGGCGCGGGTGCAGGGGCTGGTGGACGTGCTGGACCAGCTGTCGCAGGCGCTCTTCGCCATCGTCGGCTTGATCATGCGCCTCGCGCCGATCGGCGCGTTCGGCGCCATGGCGTTCACCGTCGGCCGCTACGGCATCGGCAGCCTGCTGTCGCTCGGGCAACTGATGGCGGGGGTCTACATCACGTGCCTGCTGTTCGTCATCGTGGTGCTCGGGACGATCCTGCGGATCGCGGGCCTCGGCCTCGGCCGGTTCCTGCGCTACATCGGGGAAGAGATCCTCATCGTGCTCGGCACGTCGTCGTCGGAGTCCGCCCTGCCGCGGCTGATGGCGAAGCTGGAGCGCCTCGGGTGCAGCAAGCCGGTGGTCGGCCTGGTGGTGCCGGCCGGCTACTCGTTCAACCTGGACGGGACGGCGATCTACATGACGATGGCGGCGGTGTTCGTCGCGCAGGCAAGCGGCGTGCACCTCAGCGCGTCACAGCAGATCTCGATGCTGGCGATCCTGATGCTGACGTCGAAGGGGGCCGCCGGGGTCACGGGGAGTGGCTTTATTACGCTCGCGGCAACCATTTCGACCATTCCCGCCATCCCGCCCGCGGCGCTGGCGCTGCTCGTCGGTGTCGACCGATTCATGTCCGAGGCGCGTGCCATCACCAACTTGATCGGGAATGCCGTCGCCACGGTGGCGATCGCCCGCTGGGACAATGCGCTCGACCTCGACCGTGCGCGCAGCGTTCTGGCACACCCAAACGCGGCATCCGAAGCCCCTGAGGCGCGCCCTCAGTCGTGAGGCGGCTAAACCTCGTCACGTCGAGCAGGCCCCAGTTATAGCCCTGAGCACGTTTTTGCATTCAGATCTCGTCGGAGGATGCCTGCACATGCCTACGAAAATCGACGAAAGCCCGCCACGACAACAGGTTGGCGAGGGAAACCCCGACGACGGCCGTCGCGCTGAGGTGCGCAATTCCGCCCCGATCGACGGCGGCGCTGGCCGGAATCGCGACGCACCCCCCGCCGTCGGCGTCCAGGTGGTGGACGACCCCGGCATTAACATGCACGGCTCCGAACGCTGACTCGTCAGGGGGTGGGTTGGCCTGCCCTCGCCTGCCGACCCGATGCTGGGCCAAAGCGCTGCCCCACGCTCCGGGGCCTGGTACGGCGCGCAGGCCGTCAGCCTGGCGACGCTGCCCTCCGACGTCCGCCTTCTACCTCCTGCCTCCCGCCTTCCGCCTTCCGCCTTCTACCTTCTTCCTTCCTCCTCCGCCTTTGTATACTCAGCCATGCCCTCGTCCTCGATCAGCGGTCTGTCGATCTTTGCCGGCCTCCCCGCGGCCGAGTGCGCCGCGCTTGAATCCCGGATGCGGACTCGGGATTTCACCCCTCAGCAGACGATCGTGCGGGAAGGTGGTCCGGGTGACGCGGCCTTCCTGATCCTGAGCGGCCTGGTGGCGGTCCGGCACACGGACCAGGACTCGGGGGTCGAATTTCTGCTCGCTGAGCTCGGTCCAGGCCAGATGTTCGGGGAGATGGCGCTCATCACCGGCAACCTGCGCACCGCGAGCGTCGTGGCGATCGAGCAGACCTCCTGCGCGGTTCTCGAGCGTGCCGAGTTCGAGCGCGCGATGAAGGAGCATCCCGGCATGGCGTTCGCGCTCGCGCGGGTGATGGCGGAGCGCCTCGAGAAAGCCAATCGCAGCACGGGGATCGACTTCATCAACCTCGCGAAGCTGAAGGTTGATCCGCGCGTGCTCACGCTGCTGCCGATGCCGCTCGTGAACACGCATAAGTGCGTCCCCGTCGCCTATTGCAACAATCGCCTCACGCTCGCGATGACGAACCCCAACAACCTCGTCGCGTTCGACGATGTGAGACGCGTGCTCAAGGGTGTGATGATCGAGCCCGCGGCCGTGGCGGAGGACGACTTCAAGCGGTTCATGAGCACGACCTACGCCGACGCCGTCGCCAAGGCGGAAGCCGCGTCCGCCGCTCAGGCCCCCGCGGCGACGCCCAGGCGCGCCGAGAGGCCGGCCCCCAAGGTCGATCTGGCGGCCTCGCTCGACCTGTTGCAGTCCGACCTGATCCGCGAGCTGCAGTTGACCGACGATCAGGCGTCCGCGGCGGTCGAGACCAAGCAGGACCTGATGACGGCGTCGGAAGACGCGCCGATCGTGAGGCTGGCGAATTCGGTCCTGGGCCTCGCCATCAAGCAGGGCGCCAGCGACATCCATATCGAGCCGATGGAGGGGGAGGTGACGCTGCGATACCGCATCGACGGCGTCCTGCAGGTGGTGCAGCGGCTGCCCAAGCGAGTGCAGATGGGCCTCATCTCGCGGATCAAGATCCTGAGCCGGCTGGATATCTCGGAAAAGCGCCTTCCGCAGGACGGCCGCTTCGCGGTGACGCTGGACGGTACGCCAATCGACTTTCGCGTCTCTACCGTGCCGGGGAAGTGGGGGGAGAAGGTCGTCCTGCGCATCCTCGACAAGAGCAACACGCAGCTCGGGCTCGACAAGCTGATCACCCATCCCGCCACGCTGGCGCTGACGCGCGAGCTGGTCCGTCAGCCCTATGGGATTGTCTACGTCACGGGTCCGACTGGTTCCGGCAAGACGACAACGCTGTACTCGGCGCTGGCGGAGATCAACGAGCCGGGCGTCAATATCTCGACCGCGGAAGATCCGATCGAGTACGACCTCCCGGGAGTGACGCAGATCCAGGCCAATCCGCCGATCAACCTCACCTTCGCCTCGATCCTGCGCGCCTTCTTGCGGCAGGACCCCGATGTCATGCTGGTCGGGGAGACGCGCGACAAGGAGACGGCGCACACGGCGGTTGAAGCGGCGCTGACGGGGCATCTCGTGTTCACGACGCTGCACACCAACAGCGCGGCGGTGGCGTTCACGCGACTCGGTGAGATGGGCATCGAGCCGTTTCTCGTGTCGTCGTCCACCATCGGCGTGATCGCGCAACGGCTGGCCCGCCGTTTGTGCCGGCAGTGCCGGGAAGCCTACGATGCCGATCCCGAGACGCTGCGGTTCTTCGGCCTCGCCGCCGGCACGACGCTCTATCGCGCGCGCGGCTGTTCGGTCTGCGGAGGCAAGGGCGTGAAGGGGCGCATCGGGATCTACGAGGTGATGCGCATGACGCCGGCGCTGCGCCAGCTGGTGGCGAAGCGATCGTCTGCGGAAGAGATCCACGCGGCCGCCGTGGCTGGCGGGATGATCGACCTCAGGGCCTATTCCGCGCTCATGCTCGCCGAGGGCCTGACCTCAACCGAGGAAGTCGCGAGCGTCGTCTCGATGCAGGACTAGCCGCGCCAAGGCCGGGGGTGCCAAGGCCGGGGGTCTGACCCCAGCGGGGTGCAGCCTCGCCGAATCGGGGTCTGACCCCGTTCGGGCGCTTTGCGTGGGCAAGTGGTGCCAGAGCTGTGGCTGCGTACGGGTTACTTCGGCGGGATCGCAGAAATTGCGTCGGTCAGTGGGCCGTCCGGGTTGGCGCCACATGATCCTTATAGCTCGCGCGACCCGCCGCTCGTCACCGCGCCTGGGCATGGGTCACAAATCCCGCAGCGGACCGCGGCCGCGCTTGGTGTCGGCGCGGCGTTTCTTGGTATCGAGCCGGCGTTCCTTCGCCGCCTTCCCGGGCCTGGTCTTCTTCCGGCGCTTCGGGCGGACGAGCGCCTTGCGGATCAGATCCGCGAGCCGCTCGCGTGCGTCTTCGCGGTTCTGTCCCTGCGTGCGGTGCGTCCGCGCGTCGATGACGAGCACCCCCTCGTCGGTCATGCGGCTGCCCGCGAGCGCCTTCAGCCGCTCGCGCACGTCGGGCGCCAGCAGACGCGAGCCGTCGACGTCGAATCGCAGCTGGACGGCGGTTGCGACCTTGTTGACGTTCTGGCCGCCCGGCCCGGAGGCGCGCACGAAACGCTCCTCCAGCGCGGCATCGTCGATGATCAGCGCCGGGGTGATTGCGAGCGGCATCTCAGTCCGGCTCCGCACACAGCCTGTCGCAGCGGCTCTTCGCACTCATCCCACACTCCGCATCCCGGCCGCGACGCCGTTGACGGTCACCAGGAAGGCCTGCCAGAGTTCCTGGCTGACCGCCTCGTCGCCGCGCAGCCGCGCCAACAGCGCGATCTGAACGATGTTGATCGGGTCGACGTAGGGGTTGCGGACGTCGATCGAACGCCGCAGCACGGGATGCTCGGCCAGCAGGCCGTCGCTGTCGAGGACGTCGAGGACGCCGTGACGCGCGAGATCGAGCCGGGCGCGCAGATCCTCGCCCACCGATTTCAGCGCGTCGCCGACCAGGGCCCGGTCGTAGGCGGCGGCGATGGTGGGGTCGGCCTCGGCCAGCGCCATTTCGGCCAGCCGCAGGGTGGCGTGCAGGAACGGCCAGCCCATGGCCATGTCGCGCAGCTGCGCCCGCTCGCCGCGCCCGAGGGCTGCCGCGAGCGCTTCACCGGTGCCGAGCCACGATGGCAGCAGCAGCCGCGACTGCGTCCAGGCGAACACCCACGGAATGGCGCGCAGTGACTCGACGCCGCCGTCGCCGCCGCGCCGCGCCGGACGGCTGCCGATCGGCGCCAGCCCGATCTCCCGCGCCGGTGTGGCGGCCTCGAAGTAGTGAATGAAGCGGGGATCGTCGTAGACGACGCGGCGGTAGACGGCGTGAGCGCTGGACGCGAGGCGCTCCATCGCGTCGCGCCACTCCTGAGGCACCGGCGAAGGTTGCGCCAGCGTCGCGTCGAGCACCGACGTCGTATAGACCTCGAGCGTACGCACCGCGATGTCGTGCAGCCCGAACTGTGCTTGAATCATTTCCCCCTGGACCGTCACCCGCAGCCGGCCGTCCACCGAACCGGGGGGCTGCGACTGGATCGCGAGATGGGTCGGCCCCCCGCCCCGCCCGATGCTGCCGCCGCGGCCGTGGAACAGCGTCAGCGGCGCCCCGGCGTCACGCGCCGCCGCGACCACCGCTTCCTGCGCCTTGTAGATCTGCCAGTTCGCCGCCAGCCGCCCGCCGTCCTTCGCGGAATCGGAGTAGCCGATCATGACCTCGAGTCCCGTGGCCGGGACCTTGGGGTGTGCCTCACCCGCGAGGAGCTCGCGCACGGTGTCTCCGGCGCGCTCGAGCGTCGCGACCTCTTCAAAGAGCGGGACGACGCGCAGCGAGGCGCCGAAGGCGCGCTGCAGATACTCGACGGCCAGCACGTCCGACGCCGCTCTCGTCATCGATACCACGTAGGCACCCAGGCAGTCCGATGGAATCGTGGCGATCGCCTTGCACGTCTCGAACACGTCGCGCACCCCCTCGTCGGCTGCCGCCTCGGCCGGAACCGGAACCTTGTCGGCGATGGCGCGGCGAAGGAAGCGCTGACGTTCGGTTTCCGTCCATCCGAGATACGACTCGCCCGTGAGCCGCCGCGTGATGGCGTCCAGCGCCGCGGCATGGCGGTCGGCGTGCTGGCGCACGTCCAGGCGCACGAGTGAGGATCCGAATGCGGCGACACGGCGCAGCACGTCGGTCAGGCGCCCGTCGGCGAGCAGGACCTGTCCGGTGGCGGAGAGCGAACGATGGCAGAGCGCCAGTGGATCGTGGAGATCGACGGCCGGGCCCGCCGGGTCGGCGGCCCGCAGCCGCTCGCGCAGATCGCGCAGGACGGCGCGGTACGGCTCGCGGGCGCCGGCGGCGCGGGCGCGCAGCTCGGGCGTGGCGTCGGTCACCGATAACTCCGACCACAGCGCCTCGATCTCCCGCGCGAACAGTTTCGTCGCCAACGCGCGCGCGGTGCGGCACGCCTCGCGCGTGACCTGCGGCGTGATCGCCGGATTGCCGTCGCGATCGCCGCCGATCCAGGATCCGAACGCGATCGGCGCAGCGTCGAGCGGGAGCGGCTGCGCGGTCGCGTCGCGCAGCGCGCGATCGAGGGCGCGCAGGTAGGCCGGCACCGCGTCCCACAACGTCTGCTCGAAGATGAACAGGCCGCTGCGGACTTCCTCCATCGGCGAGGGGCGCGTCAGGCGGACGTCCTCGGTGCCCCACATCTCGAGGATCAGGCGCCGCAGCTCCTCGAGAATGGCGTCGCGCTCGAGCCGGGTCAACTCGGGACGATCCTGACGCCCGAGCGCGGTCGCGATGCGGACGTGCTTGGCGGCGAGCGAGCGTCGCGTGATGGCGGTTGGATGTGCGGTCAGGACGATCTCCACGCGCATGGCGGCGACCGCCCGGTGCAGCGCGTCGGGCGCGATGCCGCGCGCGAGCAGGTCGGCGAACGCGGCGGCGAACGACCCCTGCTGCGGCGTCGCGGCGGCGTCGTGCAGGTAGCCGCGGCGGCGCCGGACGCGGTGATGCTGCTCGGCGATATTCGCGAGCGTGAGGAAGTGCGAGAAGGCGCGCGCCACCGGCACCGCCATCGCCAGCGGCAGCGCCTGCAGCGGCGCCTCCAGGGCCGACAGGGCGTGGTGGTCCTCCCGGCGCGCCGCCTTGGCGATCCGCCGGACGCGCTCAACCGTCTCGAACAGCTCGAGTCCTTCGCGGTCGCGCAGCGTGTCGCCAAGCATCTCGCCCAGCAGCGAGACGTCAGCGCGGAGCGGCTTGTGCGGATCCTGGTCAGTCATTACGGCAGCAGCCGCTGCGCCTGCAGGAAGCTGCGGATGAACGGGAAGAACCGCGGATCCTGTTCGCTCGCGTAGACGTGGCCGCCGCTGACTTCGACCCACTGCTTGGGCGGTGCGGCCGCCTCGAACAGCCGGCGCCCCTCGTCGAACGGGATGACCACATCCTCGGGGCTATGCAGGAACAGGACCGGGGAGGCGACGCGATCGATCTTCAGGATCGACTCGAACGGGTTGCGGATGAGCATGCGGATGGGGAAGTAGGGGTAGCGCCTCGCGCCGATGGCGACGAGCGATGACGGCGCGCCCTCGAGGATCAGCGCCGCTTCGTCGACCCGCGACGCCAGGTCCACCGCCACCGCGGATCCCAGCGACCAGCCATAGATGATGGTGCGGCGCGGTTCGGCGTGCAGCTGCTGGCGCAGGTAGTCGTAGGCGCTGGTCGCGTCGCGGTTGAGCCCGGCTTCCGTAGGAACGCCGGCCATGCCGCCAAAGCCGCGGTACTCGGCGGCCAGCACGTTCAATCCGAGCGCGCGCAGCTGTTCGACGTGCAGGATGTTGAGGCGCGAGCCGATGTTCGACGCGTTGCCGTGGAGGTAGAGCAGCCACGGCCGGGTGGCAGGTTCCGCGACGGCTCGCAGAACCCACAGCCGCTGGCGCGGTTCGGCGCCGCGCTCGAGCACCACGTCCTCGAACGGCGCCGACGGCCGCAGATCCCCGAGCGGACGCCCGGCCTCGAAGACGATGCGCGTTTCCTGGGTCACGA
This sequence comes from Vicinamibacterales bacterium, assembly GCA_046594705.1. Lineage (GTDB taxonomy): Bacteria > Acidobacteriota > Vicinamibacteria > Vicinamibacterales > 2-12-FULL-66-21 > JAICSD01. The sequence goes on along the minus strand of JBKJRJ010000127.1, from coordinate 2,391 downwards.
GCCAGAGGACCGCGCCGCTGTAGGCCACGATCGCCACCATGCCGACGATCAGCGCGGCCCGCCGGAGTCCTCTCATCACGAGGAAAGATGGTACCATCCCCCGCCTTGGGGGAGAGCGTGACCATGAGAATTCACAGGACCAGAACCGTCGCGGTGTGCGCCGCCGCGGTGCTGTCGGCCACGGCGTTTGCCGGCCGTCCGGCCGCCAACGGCGGACCGACGAAGCTGCTGCGGATGCCGACGATCAGCGCGACCCACATCGGGTTCGCTTACGCCAACAACATCTGGACCGTCGAGCGCGGGGGCGGCCACGCGCGACGCCTGACCAGCTTCCAGGGCCAGACCACCAATCCCCACTTTTCGCCCGACGGTCAGTGGATCGCTTTCAGCGGCGAGTACGCCGGCAACGTCGACGTCTATACCGTGCCTGCGGGCGGCGGCGAGCCGAGGCGGCTCACCTGGCACCCGGGCGCCGACAGCGTCCAGGGCTGGACCCCCGACGGGACGTTGATCGTCTTCGCCTCGGGCCGCGCCTCGGCCGCACCCAGCGGCGCGCCGCGCTTCTGGACGGTGCCCGCGGGAGGCGGCGTCGAACAGCCCCTGCCGCTGCCGCGCGCCTTCCAGGGCAAGATTTCACCGGCCGGCACCCACGTCGCCTATCGCATGAACAATTCATGGGACGACGAGCGCCGCAACTACCGCGGCGGACAGAACCGCCCGATCTGGATCGTCGACCTGAAGACGTTCGATCTGGTCTCGCCGCCGTGGACCGACTCCAAGGACATCGACCCGGTCTGGGTGGGCGACACGGTGTACTTCCTCTCGGATCGCGACGGCGTGTCGAACGTCTGGTCGTTCGACCGCAAAGGCAAGAAGCTCGCGCAGATCACGAAGTTCACCGATTTCGATGTCAAGGCGATGGATTCCAACAGCAGCGCCATCGTGTTCGAACAGGCGGGCGTCATCCACGAGCTCGATCCCAGGTCGGGGCGCGCCAGAATCGTGTCGATTACGGCCACGGGTGATTTTCCGTGGATGATGCCGCGGTGGGAAGACGTCACGGCACGGATGTCGAACCTCGGTCTGTCGCCGACCGGCAAGCGCGTGGTGGTCGAAGCGCGCGGCGAGATCTTCACCATCCCGGCGGAAAAAGGCGACGTCCGCAACCTCTCCAATTCGAGCGGCTCCGCCGAGCGGGACCCGGCGTGGTCGCCGGACGGCAAGTTCGTCTCGTATTTCAGCGATAAGTCCGGCGAGTACAAGCTGGTGGTCGCGTCGCAGGAGGGCATCAGCACCCCGCGCGAAATCACGCTCGAGAAGCCGACTCACTACTACACCGCCTCCTGGTCGCCCGACTCGAAGAAGCTGCTCTATACCGACACCAACCTCAACGTCTGGGTCCTCGATGTCGAGAGCGGCAAGGCGAAGGTGGTCGGGCGGGATCCGTGGATGGTGCCGGCCCGCACGGTCAACCCGGTGTGGAGCCCCGACTCGAAGTGGATCGCGTACGCGAGCCACCTGAACTCGCTCTACAAGGCGATCTTCGTGAGCCACGCCGAGACCGGCGAGACCAGGCAGGTCACCGACGGGCTGGCGGACGCGACGTGGCCGGTGTTCGACGCCAGCGGCAAGTATCTCTGGTTCTTCGCGTCCACCGACTTCGGCCTGAAGTCGCAGTGGCTCGACATGACCTCGTACGACCACAACGAGACGTTCGGCCTCTATCTCGCCGTGCTGAAGACGGGGGACCCGAGTCCGCTGCTGCCGGAAAGCGACGAAGACACCGGCGTCAGCTTCGCGCCCGGGCGCGGCGAGTTCGGCGGCGGCGGACGGGGCGGACGGGGAGGTCGCGGCGGGGCCCCGAGCGAGACACCGGGTGACGCCCCGTCGGCGGACCCGCAGGCGCCGGCGGCGGCCGGTAGTCCCGCCGCGCCGGACCGCGCCCCGCGGCCGGCGGTCAGCGTGCAGATTGATTTCGACGGCCTGCAGCAGCGGATTCTCGCGATTCCCGGCGTGCCGGTGCGCGAGTATTCCAAGTTGACGGCCGGTCTCGCTGGCACGGTCTACTACCTCGAAGCAGGCGGTGGAGCCGACGACACCGGCGTCGCCCCCGGGAGCAGCATCAACCGGTATCGCCTGAGCGATCGCCGGGCCGCCAGCTTCGTGCCGCGCGCGGCGGACTACACGGTGAGCGCCGACGGCCGCAAGCTGCTGTACCGCACCAGCGGCGGCGGTCGCGGTGCGGGCCGCGAGGGCGAGGGCGCCGCAGGTGGCGCCGGCCTCTTCCTCGTGGATGCGGATCGCACGCCGCCCACGGCGGGGCAGGGACGGCTGAACGCCACGTTGCGGATGTACCTCGAGCCGAAGGAAGAGTTCCGCCAGATCTTCATC
>JBKJRJ010000081.1:0-2900 GCA_046594705.1 Vicinamibacterales bacterium | reverse complement strand
CCCCGGCGAGCAGTTCGAAGAGGAAGTAAGTCCTGACCCAGTTGCGCTTCGACCGCGATCGCCGCGGTTATGAGACCACGGCTCTGGTACAGCCCGCGGTGCGAGGCCGCGGCAAACGGCTGCTGTACTGGTTCCGCACGCCGCCGGGTGTGCGGGTCGGCCGGGCCCCGATCGACGAGACTGCCATCCGCCTGCTCGAGCAGCACAACCCCGACGTGCAGTTTGACTGGACTCGCATTCTCAAGGCGCCGCCCGGCGCGGAACCGCCGCGCCGCGACGGGCGCGATCGCGATCAGCGTGGCCGCCGTGAGACCCGCGCGACGTCGCGCCCCCGCACGAATGGCGCGCCGCCGCCGCTCCAACCCGTGTCGCGTGCACCCGCGCCGCCGTTTCAGTCACAACGGTCGGAGCCCGCCGGCTTGACCGAGGAACAGATCCGCGCCGCGGAACTCGCCCACCAGCACGCCGACCGCGCCGCGGAACCGCCGCAGCAGCGCCCCGATACGGAACGCCCCGAGGCCGCGAACCCGCCGCCGGCCCCCGGGCCGTTGGCCGCCGCCGAACTGGGCGGACGCCTGGATCAGGGTCACCCCGGCGTCGCGGAGCGCACCCAGGCCGAGGTTTCCCCGGCGCCCCACCGCGAGCCCGAACCGCCTCGCGTCTTCGAGGTCGGACCAGAGGATGTTGGGTCGGCTTCGTATCTGCGCCTCGGAGCGGAAGGGCTGGTTCGGCTGCGGGCCCGCTATGCCGAGGTGATGGCTCGAATCGCGGAGCAGCCGCTCGAGGAGGAAGCCCGGGAAGAACTGAAGTCGCGTGCCGAGCGTCTAAACCCCGACGCGTGGGTGACGGCCGACGAGGTCACGGCCGCGCTGGAGCAATACGAAAGCGAATTCGAGGCGCTGCGCGGCGTCGTCGGGCGGCATCCACGGCAGCACCGGCGCACGCGCCGGTAACCGTGGCAACGAGGGTATAATTTCAGCATGCGCAAGTTCTTCATTGCGGGAGCTTTGTTTGCCGGCGCGGCGGCGGTCCTCGCGGCCCAGACGCCGCCCCCGGTGCAGCAGCCACCCGATAAGAAGCCGGAGGGGATCCTGGTCGCGCCGCAGGCGCCGCGCGAGATCATCCGCCGCAGCGTCGACCTCGTCACCAACACGGTGATCGTCCGCGACAACAAGGGCCAGTTCGTCGCCAACCTCGGCAAGAACGATTTCGAGGTGCTCGAGGACGGCGTGCCGCAGAATCTCATTACGTTCGTGCTGACCCACGGCGGCCGGGTGCTGAACGACATCAGCGCGCCGCCGCCGCCGGTCCAGGAGGGGATTCTCCTGCCGCCGCCACGACCGACCAACGACGCCTCGGGACGCATCTTCCTGATTTTTGTCGACGACCTGCACATGGACTTCCGCAACACCGGGCGCATCCGCGACCTGTTCAAGAAGATCTCCAAGGAGCTCGTCCACGACGGCGACATGTTTGGGATCGTCTCGAGCGGGCCTTCGTCGATCGCGATCGACATGACCTACGATCGCAAGCGCCTCGACGAAGCGATTACCAAGATCTCGGGCGCCGGCCTCAAGCCGCAGGAAATCATCGAGACGCCGGAAGGGTCGCAGGGCCCGCCCGAAGTCCGGTATCGGGCGCACGTCGCGTTTTCCACCGCCTACGAGATTCTCGAGAAGATGGAGCAGGTGCACAACCGCCGCAAGGCCTTCATCTACGTCAGCAATGGCTACGACTTCGATCCGTTCGCCAAATCGCGCGCCAAGGAATCCAACGAGCGTTACTCGTCGATGCGGGGGAGCAGCAGCAGCGATGGCGACACCGGCCAGGTGTCCGACACCAACCCCTTCTCGAAGACCGGCAACGAGTTCGCCGCCGCCGACCTCGCGGCGGAATTGTCGGAGCTGACGCGCCGGGCCAACCGCTCCAACACGGTGATGTACACGATCGACCCGCGCGGGCTGGTCGGCGGGCCCGATCTCGACGAAACCAAGCTCGACATGATGGACTGGCAGGATCACGTCCGCGAAACACAGAGCAGCCTGCGCGTCATCGCCGACCTGACCGGCGGATTTGCCGTGGTCAACAACAACGACTTCGACAAGGGCCTGAAGCGGATCGACGCCGAGACCAGCGACTACTACGTGCTGGGTTACTACTCCACGAATCCTGATCCGTTGAAGAAGCGACGCAACATCGAGATCAAGGTGAAGTCGGCCGCCAAGTACGACCTGAATTATAAGCCGTCCTACACCCTCAAACCGGCGCCGAGGGTGAAGTCGTCCAGCAAGTGAACGGCCGGGTCCGCAGATGGAGAGTTTTTACGAGAGCGTCACGGCCGACTTGATATAATTCCGGCTTACCTCTTTCAGCAATTGGTTGTTCGACATCAATCAGGACGTGGGGAAATTGTGATGAAATTCGGAACCAAGGCCGTCTGCAGCCTGGTGATCGGCTTGGGGCTGCTGCTCTCCGCCGCCGCCCCTGTCGTCGCGCAGAGCGTGACCACCGGCAGCATCGCCGGCGTCGTGACGGACGGGACGAAGCCCATCTCGGGCGCGAGTGTGATCGCGATCCACGAACCGTCGGGCACCAGTTACGAAGCGACGACGCGCGCGGACGGCCGCTACTCGATTCCCAACATGCGCGTCGGCGGGCCCTATACCATCACGGTCAACTATGTCGGCGGCGGCACGGCCTTCGCGCCGAAGAACGTCCAGGAGCTCACCGTCAACCTCGGCGTGACGACGGACATGGACGTGAACGTCGAAGCCATCTCCGTGTCGGAAAACGTGACCGTGATCGGACAGACCGATCCGGTGTTCTCGTCGGGCCGGACCGGCGCGGCGACCACGCTGAGCCGGACCGAGCTGTCCAGCCTGCCGACGATCAGCGGCCGC
>JBKJRJ010000520.1:0-3245 GCA_046594705.1 Vicinamibacterales bacterium | reverse complement strand
GGAGCATGGGCACAGGCGGAAGCACACGGTATCCATTAAAAAGACAGCCCTGAAAAATTAGGGGAGGTGGCGGAGCGGTCAATCGCAACAGACTGTAAATCTGTCGTCCCAGTGGCTACCAAGGTTCGAATCCTTGCCTCCCCACCAACTTTTTTGCGCGGGGATACCGGCAAAAAAGTTGCCGCGCCGGAGCGACGAAGTCGCGACTGCGGACCGAAGTCGAGATGGTTTTTAGAGCGAGTAGGCGAAGTGGTGAAGGCCGGAGGCGGGAGTAACTCAGTGGTAGAGTCACAGCCTTCCAAGCTGTTGGTCGCGGGTTCGATCCCCGTCTCCCGCTCCAACCTTCGCTCGCGTGCGAACTCGAGCGAGCTACGGTTGACAACGCGCTTGCGAGAGGGTTTAGGCGCTGGTATGAGGTCGGCCGACGTGTCGGCCGAAGCGCCGAAGGCGCGAAGGCCGATGTAGCTCAGTTGGCAGAGCACGTCCTTGGTAAGGACGAGGTCACCAGTTCGATCCTGGTCATCGGCTCCATCCTTCGCTCACGTTGGCAGGCGAAGGATGCCCACCGTAGCGCGGAGCGCGAAGGTGGGCCGCAGGTGAGAAACGACGTGAGCTACGGATGGCAAGCCATCCACCGGGAATCTAAGAGAGTTCGGGACGGGTCAGATCAAACGCGAGGACGCAAACGACAATGGCTAAAGAGAAATTCGATCGATCGAAACCGCACGTCAACGTGGGCACCATCGGGCACATCGACCACGGCAAGACGACCCTGACGGCCGCGCTGACCAAGGTCGCCGCGGACAAGGGCTGGGCGAAGTTCATCCCGTACGACGAAGTGGCCAAGGCGTCGGAATCGCAGGGCCGTCGCGACGCGACGAAGATCTTGACGATCGCGACCAGCCACGTCGAGTACGCGACCACCAATCGCCACTACGCGCACGTCGACTGCCCGGGTCACGCCGATTACATCAAGAACATGATCACCGGCGCGGCCCAGATGGACGGCGCCATTCTGGTGGTTTCCGCGGTTGACGGCCCGATGCCCCAGACCCGCGAGCACGTGCTGCTCGCCAAGCAGGTCAACGTGCCCTACATGGTCGTCGCCCTGAACAAGGTCGATGCGGTCGACGATCCGGAACTGGTGGACCTGGTCGAGCTCGAGGTGCGCGAGCTCCTCACCTCGTACGGCTTCCCCGGCAACGACATCCCGGTGGTCCGCGTCTCGGCGCTCGGCGCGCTGAACGGCGACCAGGCGGGCGTCGACTCCGTGCTGAAGTTGATGGAAGCGCTCGACACCTATATCCCGATGCCGGAGCGCGAGGTCGACAAGCCGTTCCTGATGCCGATCGAAGACGTGTTCTCGATCTCGGGCCGCGGCACCGTCGTCACCGGCCGCATCGAGCGCGGCACCGTGAAGGTGGGCGAGGAAATCGAGATCGTCGGGTTCAAACCGACCGAGAAGAAGATCGTCACCGGCGTCGAGATGTTCCGCAAGCTGCTGGACTCGGGCGTCGCGGGCGACAACGTCGGCGTGCTGCTGCGCGGCGTGGAAAAGGCGGACGTCGAGCGCGGCCAGGTGCTCTGCAAGCCCGGCACGATCAAGCCGCACACCAAGTTCAAGGGCGAGGTCTACATCCTCTCGAAGGAGGAGGGCGGCCGTCACACCCCGTTCTTCAACGGCTACCGTCCGCAGTTCTACATCCGCACCACCGACGTGACCGGCTCGCTGCAGCTGCCGGAAGGGGTGGAGATGGTGATGCCGGGGGACAACACCTCGATCACCGCCACGCTCCACACGCCGGTCGCGCTGGAAAAGGGCGCGCGGTTCGCGATTCGTGAAGGTGGCCGCACGGTCGGCGCCGGCACGATTAGCGAGATCCTTGAATAGGCGCCATGAGAGACATCATCGCCTTGGCGTGCACCGAGTGTAAACGGCGCAATTACAGCACGACCAAGAACAAGAAGAAGACCAGCGAACGGCTGGAGCTGAGCAAGTACTGCCGGTTCTGTCGCAAGCACATCTCGCATCGCGAAACGAAGTAGGCGTCAGCTCACAGCTACCAGCGATCAGCTGCCAGTTTGTTAAGGTGGCCGGCTGGCAGCTGCCGGCTGGCAAGCTGGCGGCTTTTTAGGACAGTAGCTCAATTGGCAGAGCACCGGTCTCCAAAACCGGGGGTTGGGGGTTCGATTCCCTCCTGTCCTGCCAGTTTGGGAAAGTGGATCAGGTTGTCATGAAGACGGTAGCGGCGGACCAGGAAGACTCATTCGGCGGCCGCGCGCGCGACAGCGTGACGGGGTGGTGGGGACGTTCCCGCCGGTTCCTCTCCGAGGTCCGCAACGAAATGGGCCGCGTCACGTGGCCGAGCCGCAAGGAAGTCTACGCGACGACGTTCGTGGTGATCCTCTTCTCGGTTGTCATGGGCATCTACCTCTGGGGCGTGGACCTGCTGCTCGACGCGGGCATTCGCTGGGTCTACCGGACCTTGGGCGGCGTATGAGCACCCCTCCAGATGTGGGCACGGCGGGAAGCACACCAACGATGACCGACGACCGCACCAAGCAGTGGTACATCGTCCACACCTACTCGGGTTTCGAGAACAAGGTGAAGGAGTCGCTCGAGCAGCGCGTCAACGCCTACGGGCTGCAGGCCGACATCGGCGAGATCCTGATTCCGACCGAGCAGGTCGCCGAGATGCGCGGCGGCAAGAAGGTGGTCACCTCGAAGCGGTTCTTCCCGGGCTACATCCTGGTCGAAATGCACATGACCGACCACGCATGGCACGTGGTGAAGAATACGCCGAAGGTCACCGGGTTCGTCGGCGCCGGCGCGAAGCCGACCCCGCTCACCCGTGAAGAGGTCGACCAGATCCTCAACCAGGTGACCGAGGCGGCCGAGAAGCCCAAGCCGCGCTACTCGTTCGAAAAGGGCGACCAGGTGCGGATCAACGAGGGCCCGTTCACCAGCTTCAACGGCGTGGTCGACGAGGTCAACCTCGATCGCAATACGCTCAAGGTGATGGTCACGATTTTCGGCCGCTCGACACCGGTCGAGCTGGATTTTTTACAGGTAGAGAAACTTTAGGACGCCCGTAGCCACCGACCGTTAGGTCGGTGTGAGCGAGCCGCAGGGAACAATGGCGAAGAAGATACAGGCAATGGTGAAGCTCCAGATCGCGGCGGGGAAAGCGACCCCCGCGCCGCCGGTCGGGACCGCGCTCGGTCCTCACGGCGTCAATATCATG
>JBKJRJ010000474.1:0-4349 GCA_046594705.1 Vicinamibacterales bacterium | reverse complement strand
TGGCCGCGTGAGACCGATTCGCTCTGCCCCAATTGCGTCCGCGAGGCGCGGCAGTCGATCGTCGACGGCAAGCAGGACTACAAGATCCTCCTCAACGAGAAGGTCGGCGAGATCAAGGCCACCATCACCGAGAAGGACGGCAAGATCGTCATGATCAAGGACTGCCCGATCCATGGGCACTTCGAAGACGTGATGGCGATGGACCCGGCGTTCTTCAAGCACCTCGAGGACGTCTTCCCGGGCAGCGACATCCGCTCGCACGCGGACGAGAAGCTCCATAACCACGGCAGCTCCACCATCAAGTACGGCCGCGGCTCGGTCCTCACGATCGACCTCACCAACCGCTGCAACATGATGTGCGACCCGTGCTTCATGGACGCCAACCAGGTCGGCTTCGTCCACGAGCTCTCGTGGGAAGAGATCAAAACGATGCTGGACAACGCCATCACGCTGAAGCCGAAGCGGCAGATGTCGGTCCAGTTCTCCGGCGGCGAGCCGACGATGTCGCCGTACTTCCTCGACGCGGTGCGCTACGCGAAGAAGGTCGGCTACAACTCGGTCCAGGCGGCGACCAACGGCATCGAGTTCGCCAAGAGCAAGGACTTTGCGCGCGCGGCCTTCGAAGCGGGTCTCCGCTACGCCTACCTCCAGTTCGACGGCATCGGCAACGCCGCCAACTCGCACCGCCTGGTCGGCAACCTGTTCGACGTCAAGCTCCGCGCCATCGAGAATCTCTGGTCCGCCGGCGTCGACATCGTCCCGGTCATCACCATCGTCAACGGGATCAACAACGAGCAGGTCGGCCGCGTCGTCCAGTTCGCGCTCGACAACCCCAAGAAGATCAATTTCCTGTCGTTCCAGCCGGTGTCGTTCACCGGCCGTGACGAGGAAATTACGCCCGAGCGGCGCGAGGCGCAGCGCTACACGCTGTCGCACCTGGCGCACGATGTGAAGAACCAGACCGGGCTCGGCGAGCCGATCCGCGACTGGTTCCCGATCTCGTTCATGGGCACCTTCACCGACTGGGCCGACCTGGTGCATGGCCCGACGTCCGAGTGGGGCAACCTGACCTGCGGCTGCCACCCGAACTGCGGCATCGGCATGGCCGTGATGATCGACAAGGAAACCAAGGAGGCCGTGCCGGTCACCGCGTTCCTCAAGGCCGATCAGCTGGCGAAGGACCTGCAGCGGGTCAACGACGCGGCGCGCGGCAAGCGGTTGTCGGTGCTCGGCATGGCGCTGGCGCTGGCCAAGAACTACGACCCGTTCAAGTCGCCGACGCACTTTAAGATGACCGACTTGATGAAGAAGTTCGACAAGACGTTCGGCGCGACCAAGAAGGCCCAGGTCGGCGCCTACGGGCGCGTCGGCGGCGACCGGACGGTCGACGACCAGATGCTCCGCCGCGGCGACCGCTGGAACTTCCTGTTTATCGCGGGCATGTGGTTCCAGGACCTGTTCAACTACGACTTCCGGCGCACCGAGCGCTGCATCATTCCGTATGCGACGCAGGAAGGGGAGATCTCGTTCTGCGCGTATAACACCGGCATCGGCTGGCGGAACATCATCGAGAAGATGCACATGACGGCGACGCTCACGAAGTGGTACGACGAGCACGGCCGCCATCAGATCTACGCCGGCGGCAAGAACGTCGATCTGTCCGAGACGACGCACAACCTGGTGCTGGACGCCGACGCGGTCGCGAAGGGCAAGCAGAAGGACCTCGACGACCTGGGCATCGCCAAGAACGCCCGCGAAGAGAAACTGCGCGCCCGCAAGATCGAGGTGAACGCCGGCGTGAAGTCGGCCGAAGACGAGAAAATGGCCGCCCTCTACCGTCAGCACGTGCTGAAGGAGCAGGCGCCCGAGCCCGTCATCAAGATCGCCGGCCTCGGCGGCAAGAAGAAGCCGTCCGTGCAGGACGTCGCGCATAACAAACCTGAATAGGCTTCGGGCTTTAGGCTTTAGGCTTTGGGGCCGCGTGGAGCAATCCACGCGGCCTTTTTTCATTTGCGGGCTCTCACCAATCGGAGGACAAAGGCCCCTCCGGCTGCTTGCGCGACAGGCGTCGAGCGAGCACGGTAACGGCAGTTGCCCGGAGCGTCGGCCCGATGGATCGACCAGCGGTGGCAACCACGATTGTCAGCACTCGTCACCCCGCTGACGTGATACCCGGATCCACGCCGGATTGACCGTTCGGCGTGTTGGCACGTGGGGGCGCCGCATGCGCTCTGCGGCGGCCCCGTGCGCGGGGGAGAGGTGCGTCCCGAGCAGGACCTGGCCCTCGCTCACGCGGGATGCCATCGCAGGATATCGTCGCGGACGTCGACGACGCCGGCGGGATCCGCGTCGCGGATCCACCTAACGAGCTCGTCGACCGTGGGGTAGCCGTCGCGCCCCTGGAAGTCACGCATGTCGTCGATCAGGACGACATGTCCCTCCACCCGATGCGCGCGAATCGACGCCAGCTCGCGGACGATGGGGCTGTCGACGATGCCGCGCGCAGTGATCGGACCCGAATAGTGTGCGTCGAGCCAGAAGAGCGCCGGCTCGGTCAGCGTGTCCAAGACCTCCTGCAGCTTCACGCCGCTGTCCCCCTGCAGCAGCGTGACGCGGGTGTCGGCACGGAACCGCTGGACCGCCCGCGCATTCCAGCCCGGATCGAGCTCGATCGACGTAATCCGGTCGAAACGATTCCGCACGGCGTCGATCATGCCGCCGGCGAAGGTGCCAGTCTCGACGAAGACCCGTGGCCCGAACCGGCGCTGATAGTCCTTGACGATGGCCGCCTTGACCGTCGGGGGCGGTGGAATGGGACGGCCGGTCAGCCGCCACTGCACCACGATGCGCCAATCGGTCAGCGGACGCACTGCCGGATGCATCGAGAAGCGGCGCCAAGCCTCGATCAATCCCGACATTGGGACACACATTACCCCAAGCGAGATTTCGGAGGGAACAATCATCATGGTATCCGCAGGGCATCAAGAAACCCGGGCTGTGGGGCATCGGCGTGGCGACGGCGGCGGTGCAGGCGCTGCAAGGAGTAAGCAGCCGCCCCGATTTGCGGCTGCTGTTCTCGATCGACTTCCTCTACTGGGCTCGTTCGCGGTGTATCAGACGACGTTCGCACTGTTCGGCGCCAGGAGATTCGGCTTCGACGCCACACACACCGGATACCTGCTCGCCGCCTTCGGCTTCCTCGGCGTCGGCGCTCGCCGCTGATTTCGGAATCCGTAAGGCCCTGGGAGGTAATACGTAAGCGGTCCGGCACCATCCACGGAATCTCTGGCCTTCTGGGCTTTCTAAGCAGGCGGCACTCTTGCTCTAAGGCAAGCACGACCGCAACACCTTGCGGCCGACAGGAGCCGAGCAATGATGACTGTCCGGAATGTAATCGTCCTCTCCGCGCTGGCGCTTTCAGCGGCCTGCGGAAGCAGCACCCCAACCACGCCGACGCCGCAGCCCACCAGCGTCGCCGTCTCGATCGTGGCCGGCGCGCGCACGCTTGGCAGCAACGCCTACACCCCGAGTCCCACGTCCGTTACGGTGGGATCGACGGTGACCTGGACGAACAACGATACGCTCACTCACACCGTGACGAGCGACAGTGGCGTGTTCGATTCGGGAAGCCTCGCCCCGGGCGCCAAGTTCTCCTTCACCTTCCAGACGAAGGGCACGTTCGCCTACCACTGCACTCCGCATCCCGGCATGGTGGCGTCGGTCGTCGTGCAGTAGGCGATGGATCACCGCGCCTGGAGCGCGACCGGTTCTCGTTCGAGGCGGGTCACCAGGTTGTCGAGCTTGATCGACGACGGTGAGCACCGTATCGGGGTGCGCCTAATGTGAGGAGAGGGCTGACGAGAGGCCGAGAACGGGCGTGAAGCAACCGCGAGACGGTCCTGATGTTTCCTATCGTCCCAGCTCCTTCGCGATGACGGGGAACCCCTGCCCTTCGCTCGTGCCGACGATGTAGACGCGGTTGGGATGGTGCGACGCGGTGATTCTTTCGCGGGCACGATCCAGGTGTCGGCGTGACCCAGCTCCGCTCAGTAACGCAAGGCGTCAGCGGTGTTGCCAAGACGTAAGTGTGCGTCGGGCGACCGAATGGAACCGGTGCTGCGGCGTGCGGTTGCAGCGGGAACCTTGGCGGCTATCGTGCGCATCGAGGGCTAAGAACCGCCCCGGCGACTGTTCTGTGTCAGTTAGAAGGAGATCGGGATGAAGTTTGTCATGAGTACTGTGCTGTTCGCTCTCGCCGTCGTTCTTACGCTGCCGGTTGTCGCGGCTGAGCAGGCCGCCGCCAAACCAGCGCAGGCTGGCCAAAAGAGTCTCTACCACCGGCTCGGCGG
>JBKJRJ010000454.1:0-6411 GCA_046594705.1 Vicinamibacterales bacterium | reverse complement strand
CGCCGGCGGCGCCAGCGGAGGCGGGATCGACCTGCGAATCCGGGTCTGGTTCAACCCGCAGCTCGAAAGCCGCTTCTTCATGATTCCCGGCGTGCTAGCGCTCCTGCTGCTGCTGGTGACCGCCAATCTCGCCGCGATGGCCATCGTCCGCGAGAAGGAGCTCGGCACGCTCGAGCAGCTCAACGTCACCCCGCTCCGGCGGTGGGAGCTGATCGCCGGCAAGCTGCTGCCATATGGGGTGATCGCGCTGATCGACGTGCTGCTGGTCACCGCGGTCGCGGTGTTCTGGTTCGAGGTCCCGCTGCGGGGCAGCTTCACCCTGCTGCTCGCGATGAGTCTGCTCTACGTGGTCTGCACGCTGGCGCTGGGGCTGTTCATCTCGACCATCTCCGACACCCAGCAGCAGGCCATGATGACCGCGACGTTTTTTTTCCTGACCCCCATGATCTATTTGTCGGGATTCATTTTCCCGATCGAGAACATGCCCGGCGTGATTCAGTACGCCACCTACCTCATTCCCCTGCGCTACTTCCTGGTCATCGTCCGCGGTATCTTTCTGAAGGGGATCGGGCTGGAGCTGCTCTGGCCGCAGGCGCTCGCGCTCGCCGCCTGGGGCGCGGTCGTCCTCGCGCTCGCCGTCGCCAGGAGCCGCAAGCGCGCTGCGTAGTCCCCTGGAAACGTGGATCGTTGCATAAGTCCCGGGCGAGGCGCCCGGATCGCAAGGCGCGACGAGCGAGCATACCGGCCGTATGTCAGCGAGGAGTAACGCCGCGAGGCGGGATGCCCCGCTCGGGAGTTATGTGACGAACCACGCTTCCCGGGGACTAGATGGAGGGCGGGCCTGGGACAGCCTCCGGCGGCCCGGTGCAGATGGAACCGGGCACCCGGTCCCCGCGTTGACGGGGTGGAGACCGTCTGTTATGGTCGGCACCCCTCGTTTCTGAATGGATCCGGAGCTGAAGCATGGCGCAGATTGGTGTGAACGCGTGGGTCTGGTCGTCGCCGGTGAACACGGCGGAGTTCGGCCGGCTGGCGCCGATCGTCGCGCGCATGGGGTTCGACCTGATCGAGGTCGGGATCGAAAGCACGAGCGATCTCGATTACGGCCGCGCCGCGGCAATCGCGAAGGCCAACGGGCTCGGGGTGAGCGTCTGCGCGGCGATGGGCCCGGACCGCGATCTCATCCATTCGGACGACAGCATCCGGGACAACGGCATGGCCTATGTCCGCCACTGCATCGACGCGGCCAAGACGCTGGGCGCGCCCAATGTGATCGGTCCCCTCTACAGCGCGGTCGGCCGTACCTGGCAGGCCACGGACGACGAGCGGAAGCGCGACGTCGACCTCCTGGTCCGGCAGCTCGGGGCGCTGGCGGCCTACGCGGGGGACAGGGGCGTGTGGCTCGGGGTCGAGCCGCTGAACCGGTTCGAGACGAGCTTCATCAATCTGGCCTCCCAGGCGATTGAGGTGGTCGATCGTGTCGATCATCCGGCGTGCGGCGTCATGCTCGACACGTTCCACATGAACATCGAGGAGCGGTCGATCGGCGACGCCATCCGCGCCGCCGGCCCGCGGATGCGCCACTTCCATGCGTGTGAAAACGACCGGGGCGCCCCGGGCTCTGGACACGTGCCCTGGGACGAGGTCGCTCAGGCCTGCCGCGACATCGGGTTCACCGGTCCGTTCGTCATCGAGTCCTTCACCAACAAGGTCAAGTCCATCGCGAAGGCCGCGGCCATCTGGCGGACGTTCGCCGATTCGCAGGACGCGCTGGCGGAGAACGGACTGCGCCACCTGCGCGCGCTATTTCCCCAATAACCGCGCTTTGGGTTTACTTTCAGGCCAAAGCGAGGTATTACCTTGCCTCCATTAGGAGGCGTTCATGTCCAGTCCGAGGTTCGGCGCGCGCCGCGGTTTCCCTCTCGCTCTCGTGGCGGCGATGCTGCTAGCGGGATCCGCGTCCGCGTTTGCGCAGGCGGTCACGGGGACGATTTCCGGGACCATCGTCGACCAGCAGGGCCAGCTCATTCCCGGGGCCACCGTCACCATCGTCAACGAAGCCACCACTGATCAGCGTGTCGCGGTGAGCGACGCGCAGGGCAATTTCCTGGTCACCAACCTGCAGCCGAGCCAGTACACGCTCCGGGTCGTGCTGCCAAGCTTCCGCACGCTCGAGCGCAAGAACATCGTCCTCAGCGCCGGCGAGCGGCTGGCGGTCTCGAACCTCACGCTCGAAATCGGCAGCGTGGGAGAGACCGTCACCGTCGAGTCTCGAGGCACCCACGTCAACACCGCCGAGACCCAGCACAGCGGCCTGATCACCGCCAAGCAGATCGAGCAGATCCAGGTGCTCGGCCGTGACGTCACGTCGATCATGCGGCTGCTCCCCGGCGTCCGCTACGAGAACACCGTGGATTCGCTCGGCATGAGCTTCGGCACCTCCGTGCCGAACGTCGGCGGCGCGCGCCGCGATTGGAGCAATGTCATCACCGACGGCGTGGTCTCGAACGAGGTCGGCAACAGCGGCCTCATGGCGCAGCAGATCAACCTGGACGCCATCGCCGAGGTCAGGGTGCTGCTGAACTCCTACCGCGCAGAGTACGGCCGCGCCGGGGGCGGACAGGTGCAGATCGTCAGCAAGAGTGGCAGCTCGAATTACCGCGGCAATCTCTACTACTACGGCCGCAACGAAGCGCTCAACGCCAACGGCTTCTTCAACAACCGGTTGAACGTCAAGAAGCCGCGCTACCGCTTCAACACCTACGGCGCCAACCTCGGGGGCCCGGTCCCTGGGCTGAGCAAGAAGCTCTTGTTCTTCTACTCGATGGAAGCTCCGCTGGTCAGCCGGCCCGGGCCGGCGCGGAACTGGACCATGCCGACTGACGCCGAGATGCGGGGGGACTTCTCGCAGACGCGAAACGCCCAGGACCAGCTGATTTTCATCAGAGATCCGCAGGCCCCAGGCGCGTGTAACGCGGTGACCGGCGGTCCGTCGTGCTTCCCCGGGAACATCATCCCGGCCAGCCGCATCAACTCGAACGGCCGGGCTCTGCTGAACATGCTGCCGCGGGCCACCAATTTCAACCGGGACTTCACGAAGGGGCTGTTCAACCACACGACGCAGCAGAACGCCGAAAACCCGAAGATGAACAACGTGGTGAGAGTGGACTGGAGGCCGTCGGCGTCCGACAGCTTCTACTTCACCTTCAAGGATTGGTACTCCGATCAGCGGGGCAGCGAGATCACGGCGGGGCCGGCCCAGTGGGGATTCTTCAACACCCACTACCTGAACACGGACCGCGGGATGAGCGCGAACTACACGAAGATTCTGCGCTCGAACCTGGTGATCGACACCGACTTCGGGAGCCGGCAACAGACCGAGCAGTTCTATCCACTCACGCAGGGGGACTGGGACCGGATCGACCGGACCAAGGTCGGATTCACGCTGGGCCAGTTTCATCCTGAGCTGAACCCGCGCAACGTGATTCCCAAGGTGACGTTCAACGTGCCCAGCTCGCCAAACTTCACGTTCGACAACCGTCTGGTCGATCAGGGAGAAGCCTGGCTGACGTCAATCCGGAGCAACCTGACCTGGATCCGCGGCAGCCACTCCCTCAAAGGCGGGTTGTATTTCGAGCAGTCCCGCAACTCGGAAGGGAACGGAGGCGTTGGCGCAGGGCCGTGGGCCGGGCAGTTTGCGTTCAACACGGACGTCAATAACCCCTTCGACACCAACTACAGCTACGCCAACGCGCTCATCGGCTCCTTCAACAACTACACGGAGATCGACGCGTTTTCCGAGGTCAAAGGGCGCCGCAATATCGCGGAGTTCTACCTGCAGGATACGTGGAAGGCCGGCCGGCGTCTCACGGTCGACTACGGCGTGCGCCTGCTGTGGTACACGCCGTGGTACTCGAAGCAGCCCGCGGCGGTCTTCGTGCCGGGGCGATACGATCCGGCCAAAGCGGCGCGGCTCTACCAGCCGGCGCGGATCAACAACGTCAATGTCGCGCTGGATCCGGTGACCGGACAGACGCTCCCGAACATTTTCGTCGGCACGTTCGTGCCCGGTAGTGGCGACCGCTACAACGGCATGGTGAGCAGCAGCGACCCCAACTATCCGAAAGGCTTTCGCGACCGCCAGGGACTCGAGCCTGAGCCGCGGCTCGGGATCGCCTGGGACATCGATGGCGGCAAGACGGCGCTCCACGCCAGCGTCGGCCTGTACCATAACCCCCACGTCAACGCCAACGGCCTGGACGCGATGGCGAGAAACCCACCGGCGCAGAACACGCCGAGCATCATCTACGGCACCATGGACACGCTCCTCTCGGTGGGCGCGCAAGGTGCGTTCGCGAACCGGCCCAGCACCGTGTTCGGGATCGAGAGGGATGCCAAGACGCCGAAGAGCTACAACTACTCGGTTGGCGTCCAGCGGGAGATCGGCTGGGGAACCGTGATCGATGTGACTTACGCCGGGTTCCAGATGCGCAACGGCGAGATGGAGACCAACATCAACCCGGTTCCCGACGGGGCCCGGTTCCTGGACGTCAACCCCCAAAATGCGGACCCGCGCAATCCGGCCAGTGCGAAGCCAGCCGAGTTCCTGCGCCCGTATCCGGGCTACCAGGCGATCAATATCCGCTCGCACTTCGGCACCGCGCACTACAACTCTCTGCAGATGCAGCTCAATCGACGCTATATTCGGGGTCTGCAGTTTGCGGTCGCCTACACCCTCGCCAAGACCGTCAGCGACGGGACAACCTTTAATCCGCTGCGGCCCGGGAAGGCGTGGAACGAAAGCCCCGACGGCTCGACCCAGTTCCACAACCTGATCATGAGCTATACCTGGGACCTGCCCAAAGGGAGCAGGTTGTGGAACAACGTCGTCACCCGCGGGCTGCTCGACGGCTGGCAGCTCTCCGGCGACACTGCGCTCGTCAGCGGCGACTGGTCGGGCGCGAGCACCTCCACCCTCGACAACGTCGACTTCACGGGGGGGGACGGCGGCGCCCGGCCGAGGATTAGTGGCAATCCGGTCTGCACGAGCGCCAACTGCGACCCCACCCCGGGCGGCACCGGCAGCTTCCTCAATGCGGCGGCCTTCAGCCGTCTCACGGGACGCGGCGATTTCGGCAACGCGCCGCGCACGTTCTTCCAGCTGCCGGGGATCGTCATCACCAACATGTCGGCCTTCAAGAACTTCGCGATGGGCGGCAACCGCCGGATGCAGCTCCGCTGGGAGATCTACAACGTGTTCAACCAGGTGAACTGGTCCACCATCAACACCAATGCGCAGTTCAACCCCGCGGGCGAGCAGGTCAACCTGAGCTTCGGCCAGGCGACCGGGGCGCGCGCCGCGAGGATCATGCAGGGCGCGATCCGGTTCAGCTTTTAGGGTTAACCTGACGTCATGAACAAGTTCCTCCCGATCGTGCTCGCGATGGCCGGGTTCCTCGGCATGGCCAGCGCCGCCGCGGCGCAGAACCCGAATCTCGTGCTCTACGAAGGGGCGAAGGGGCCTGGCTCCGGCAAGCACATCGTGCTGCTGGCCGGAGACCACGAGTACCGTTCGGAGGAGTCGCTGCCGGCCCTGGCGCGGATTCTCGCGAAGCATTACGGATTCAAGTGCAGCGTATTCTTCACGACTGACCCGAAAACCGGGTTCATCGACCCCGATAGCTCGAACATCTCGGGACTGGAAGCGCTGCGGACGGCCGACCTGCTGGTCGTCTTCCTGCGCTTCAAGGACTTCCCCGACGATCAGATGCAGCACGTCGTCGACTACATCGACCGCGGCGGGCCGATCGTCGGCTTCCGCACGGCGACCCATGCGTTTCAGATCCTGAGGCCTGAGGCGAAGTTCCTCAAGTACACCTGGAAGGGCGTCGAGGGGTACACGGGTGGCTTCGGGCGCCAGATCCTCGGCGAGACCTGGGTCACGCATTATGGCAAGAACCACGTGCAGAGCTCCCGGCTGCAGCTGGAGTCCAGTCAGGCCACCCATCCGATCCTGCGCGGCGTCAAGGACGTGTGGGTGCAGTCGGGCGGCTACACCGCCAATCCCATCGAAGGGAGCACCATCCTGGCGATGGGGCAGATTCTCGACGGCATGACGCCGGATTCCCCACCCGCCAAGGAACCTGGCAAGCAGCTCATGCCCGTGGCCTGGTATCGCAGCTACACCGGTGCGTCCGGCAAGTCGGGCCGCGTCTTCACGACGACCCACGGGGCGTCTGAAGATCTGCTGAACGACGGCTTCCGGCGGATGTCGGTCAACGCCTTGCTGTGGGCCGCCGGGCTCGAGGCGAGCATCCGCCCGGCGAGCGACATCAGCTTCGTTGGTCCCTATCAGCCGACGACCTACAGCTTCGGCGGATACGTGAAGGGTGTGAAGCCTGCCGATCTCGC
>JBKJRJ010000421.1:0-15047 GCA_046594705.1 Vicinamibacterales bacterium | reverse complement strand
AGATGGGCCGGCACCATTTTCGGATTGATGGTGGCGGCGGCGCGCCACGCGCCGATCGCCTGCCGCGCCTGGCCGGTTTCGTCGTAGGCCCAGCCGAGGACGAAGGCGACCGCGGCGTTGGACTGGTCGAGGCGAAGGGCCTCGGCGAGCGCGGTGGCGGCCGGCCCGTATTCGGCGCGGGCAAACAGCTCGAACCCCTGCGTGGCGCGGATGGCCGCCGAATCCGTCGACGCGCGCAGTGTGGTCCGTGCCGATCGAACGAAATCGCCGGCCAGCACGTCGGCCGGCCGCATGCGCGGACGCCCTTCTTCGGCGGGCACGCCGGGAGGCAGGGGCCTGGAGCCCTCGACGACCTCGACCTCGCGGGTAAGATCCGCGACGGCTTCAGTGCCGGCGGTCACCTTCACCCGGGTCTGGTAGGCGCCCGGCGCGACGCCGCCCAGCGGAATCGAAAAGGTCGCGCGCCGGGTGACGCCCGTGCCGGCGCTCAAGGTTTCTCCCAGATCGGCGCGCACAGTGGTCACCGGTTGGGCGACGCCGATCGGCACGATCGCGGCGGTGACGGTCAGGTCCCGCAGCTGGTCGGGGGAGCGGCCGTAGGTCTCGACCAGGCCGCTCAAGCCGTCTTGCGCGTAGGCGCGCGCTCTGACGGGCAGGCTGCCGGTGACAGATCCGAGGATCACGTCCCCGACCGTGACATCCGGTCCTGACAGGCCGCGCACGTCGAGCTTGCGGTCCGCGCTCCCCACGAGGCCGCCCGGCTCGCGTACCACGGTGCGCATCAGATACAAGCCCGGTGGCACCTCGAAGTGGACGCGGTAGATGCCCACTCCCGTCGCGCTCGATTCGCGCGCGGCGGCCGGCAGCGCCATGGTGTCGGTACCGCTCGCGACCACCCGCCCGTTGCGGGCGTCGCGGACGATGAAGACCACGTCGGCAGCCTGGTGCGAGGCGTCCCTGATCGGCAGATGGGCTTCGAGAGAGAGCAGGACGCGGGCGCGGCCGGCGTTGTCCGACCGCAGCATGTAGGTGGTGTAGTCGATCCGCAGTCCCTGCTGCGCGAACGGGGCGGCCAGCACGGCGTCGATCGCCAGCCGGCGGTCCGGCGGCGCCGCACTCTTTGGCGTGGCGTAGCCCGTACGCGCGCCGACGCGAGCGCCCGGCCGGGTGACGCGCACCGATACCCGGCGGTAGTCTCCGCGCGCGGAAAGCGCCGCACCGCTCGGCGTGAAGCCGACGAGGTAATAGTCCTCGGCCTGATCCGCGATTCGCGCCAGCGCCGCGTCAAGATGTGACGAGGCGTCGTGGATCAGGGCCCCGTCGGTCTCGGCGGCAAGGCTCCCGAGCGGCTCCGTACGAGCGAGCACCTCGCTGGCCGCCGTGGTCGAGGAGGGTAGCGCCTGGGCGATGTCGCTTCCGGCGCGGCGGTTCAGGTCGAACGCGTACACAACGGCGTAGCTCTGCGCGGCCGCGGCGGCGACCTGTTCGAGCTCCCGCGAGACGTTGCGCTGATGAAAGCCCTCGGAAAACAGGATCAGACTCTTGCGTCCTTCGACCTGGCGATATTGTGCAATCACGTCGGCGAGGCGCTGCAGCGTGTCTCGTGCCGAGGCATCGGCCTGGGCGACCACGGTTCGCGCATTCTCGACAATGATCCGTCGCATCACGGCAGGTTCCTCCGTCGACCGGCGCGATGCGGGATCCGACCCGCCGGTCGTGCCCGCGGCGATGGAGGCGCCGACGTCGGCGGTCAGGTCGGCGGACTGCCGCACCAGCACATCGGCCACGACCTGGTCGTTGCCTCCGGCAATCTCGTAGGCCTCGTGAGTCGAGATATTGCCAGCCGCGCTGCTCACGTTTCGTTGCAGGTCGGCCCGTACTTTCTGGAGCTCCGCGATCGCGCGAGTCCGGTCAGCGGTGAAACCGAGAACGGGCCCCGGGCCGGGCACGCCCACCACGGCGATTCGATCAGACGGGCGGACCCGGGTCCTGATGAACGTTTCGGCCGCCCGCCGGGCGAGCTGTTCGTTGCCGGGCGCAATGTGCGACTGGTCGAAGACGAGGATATAGAGGTGGCCGCGCGGCGCGCCGCTATTGCCCGAGACCTCCGCCGAAACGGAACGCAGCGCCGCTTCCGCGTACATCCCCGTCGGCTCGGCCATGTGCTGGAACAGCAGAATCGGACGGGCGGCGCCGTCCTCGACGATCTGGATCTCTTCGGGGCGCAGGTCCGTGATCGGCCGGCCCGCGCCGTCGGTCACCCGCACGTCGAGCCGCACCACGTCGGTCCCCGATCGGAACACCGGTTTCGGCGGCGCCGGCGACTGGACCGCGAGGGCAGCGGCGACGAACGCAGGAAGCAGGACCCTCATGTTTATCGAATCTTAACGCGCTGCGCCTTCTCCGGCTCGCCGAACATGGTCCACAACTGCGCGGCCACGACCCGCGCTTCGGGCGTGGGAGACACGCGCAGCAGTTCCTCGATCTCGCGTTCCGAATCCAGGTCGCGTCCCATCGCCCGGTAGAGCATCGCCAGGCCGGCCCGCGCGCGCGTATTGTGGGGGAACAGCCGAATTTCGTCCTTCAGATAGGGCTCCGCCTGGGCGTAGCGTTCGAGCCGCGCCAGCGCATCCCCGATGTAGTAGTTGAGGTCGTTCATCTGCACGGTACGACCCTGCAGGGTGTCGCGCGCGCGCGTCAAGGCCACCAGCGCCTCGCTGTACTTGCCGTCGGTGTAGAGCAGGATCCCCTCGACGTAGAAGGGCATCGGCAGCGTCGGGTCAGCCGCCTGCGCGAGCTTGGCCTCCGCGCGTGCCCCTTCGCGGTCGCGCCGCGCCAGGGCGATCTTGGCGAGGAGCTCATGCGCACCGGCCGGGGCGACGCTGACGGCCAGCTCCGCGTGCTGCCGCGCCGCGTCGAGCTGTCCGACCCGCAGCAGCGCACTGCCGGCGCCAATCAGACTCCCGGAGTCCTTGGGCTTGCGCTTGATGACCTCCCGGTAGGCCTTGATCGCTTCGTCCATCCCGCCACGCCGAATCTCCACTTCCGCGAGCTGCAGCCAGACGTCGGTCATCTCGGAATCCTGCGCCAGCACCTCCCGGTAGACCGCGACCGCTTCGTCGAACCTCAGTTTGCCGGCGAGGTCGGCCGCGTGCCGGTAGCGCTCGAGAATCTTCACCTTGTCTTTCGGATCCGCGAGCGAGTCGCCCGGAAGCGACAGCGCCGCGCTGCTGCCGCCGCCGACGTAGCCGAGCGCGATCAGCCGCTGCTTGTCTTCGTCGCTGACGGCCGACGGGGCGGCGATCGAGGCATTGGCGATCAGCCCCTCGAGCGCCGCGCGCATGGCCTGCCGGACCTGCGGCCTCTCGGCCGCGATCGACACGGCTTCCTTCGGATCGCGCTCGAGATCGAACAGCTCGTCCCGCGGCGCGCGGATCAGGCGATACCGCGAGTCGGTCAGCGCATAAAGCTCGCTCCAGCCGAAGTGATACCGCGAGTACAGGGCCTCTGCGTAGACACCCGCATCCGGCAGCGTTCCGGTGCCCTCGAGCAGCGGCCGGAGCGAGCGGCCCCGGATGCCCGGCCGCGGTGGCGCACCCACGAGATCGAGGACGGTGGGAACGATGTCGATGTGCTGGACCGGAGCGGCGACGCGTCTCGCCGCGTGCCGGCCCGGCAGCTTGACGATCAGCGGCACGCGGGTGGTCTCGCGGTAGAGGAACAGCCCGTGCTCCTGCTCGCCGTGATCCCCCAAGCCCTCGCCATGATCCGACAGCAGGATGATGGTCGCGCGATCGTATAGATTGGCCGCGCGGAGCCGATCGAAGAGCCGCCCGAGGATCTCGTCGGCATACGCGATCTCTCCGTCATACGGCTCGTAGGCGCCGAACCGCTGTGGCGGCGCGTAGGGCTTGTGCGGCTCGTAGAGGTGAAGGAACAAAAAGAACGGCTTCTTTAAGTCGAGGCCGCCCAGCCAGCTCTCGGCGGCCGCCAGCGTCCGGTCGCCGTCACGCTGCAGCTGTCCAACCGACAGCTCGCCCGACGAAGGCGGCAGCTCGCTGTCGTAGGTGTCGAACCCCTGAGCCATGCCGGTGACGGTGCGCAACACGTAGGCGGACACAAAACCGCCCGTCGGCCAGCCGCGGTCGTGCAGCGCGCGCTGCAGGAACCATTGCCCGGGCTTGACGGTGAACCCGATGTTGTCGCGCACGCTGTGCTCGAACGGCAGCTCCCCCGAGAGAATGCTGGCGTGCGCCGGCAATGTCTGCGGGGCGTGCGTGTAGGCCTGCTCGAAAGTCGTCCCAGCGGCGGCCAGGGAATCAATGTTCGGCGTGCGCACCTTGGTGTAGCCGTAGGCCGGCAGATGATCGGCGCGGAGTGTGTCGATCGAGACAATGATCACGGGCCCGTCGGCGGGGGAGGACGACGACCACCAGTGCTGGCGCACGGCCAACCCGCCGATCACGAGGATCACGAGAATCACCAGGATCACCGAGAAGCTGTATGGCCATCCTGCCTTGATGGATCTGGTGGTCTTTGTGATCTTTGTGGGGCGCCCGTCAGGCCGGATCTTCATCGCGTCAGGATCCTTCTGACCCTGGCCAGATCCGGGCCGTACTGCGCGGGCGGAGCCTCGCGAACGAATCGTTCGAGGAACGGCCGCGCCGCGTCATGCCGGCCGGCGGCGTCGAGCTCCATCCCGAGGTTGAACAGGGCGTCGAAGTCGTTGGGCGCCAGCTCCACGGCGCGCGTCCAGTGCGTGAACGCTTCCTCGCGAGCGCCGGTCTTCATGGCAACGACGCCGAGGCCGTTGTGGGCCCGCGCCGACCGCGGGTCGATCGCAGCCGCCCGCTCCAGCGCCTGCCGCGCCCCCGCCAGGTTGCCGCGCTGCATCTCCAGGGTGCCGATGTTCTCGAGCGCCTGCACGTTGGTGGGGTTCTCGTCGAGCGCGCGCCGGAAGACAGCGGCGGCGCGGGCGTCCTGGCCGGCGCGGGCGTAGGCGATGCCGAGAGCGTTCAGCGCGTCCGGGTCCGCCGGTTGCTGGGTCGACAGCGGCTCGAGCAGCGCAATCGCGTCGGCCGGCCGGCCCGCCTCCGCCATGTAGGATCCCATCTGGGTCGTCATACCGGGCTCCACCGCGTTGGCCCGGAAGGCGCGCTCGAGCGTCCGGATGGCTTCACGCGCGTTGCCGTTCTGCCAGAGCAGAAACGCCATATTGCGATAACCAATCGCCATCGTCGGACGCCGCTCGATGATCCGCTCATAGCGCTGCAGCGCTTCGGCACGGCGGCCGTGTTGCCACGCCTCGATGCCCTGCTGGATCCACTGATCGAGCTCCATCAGGTTCTTTGGGTCGTCTTCCTCGGTGTATTTGGCCTTGCGCGGCGCGCTGCCGGACGTATAGCCGAGAGACTGCAGCGTCGCGGCGACTTCAGGCGATTCAGCAAATCGCTCCCCTGGCAGCGCGGCATGGAAGTCGCGCAGCCGCGAGTCGAGCACACGGCGCCGATCCGCGCGGCGATCCGCCAGGTTGGATTCTTCCCTGGGATCCGACGCCAGGTCGTACAACTCGGCCTTTGGCAGGTCGATGTACTTCTCCCGCCCGGCGATCACGCCCTGCAGCGGCGCCCATCCCCGGTTGAGCATGGCCGACATCGCCTCGAAATACGATGACACGTCTTCGTCTGGCGGCCGCGCCGCCCCAGGCAGCAGCGATCGCCCGGGCAGTGACGATGGCGCAGTGATCCCGAGCGCGTCCAGCAAGGTCGGGACAATGTCCACATGCCGCGCGGGGTAGTGGGAGACGCGTCCAGCGTCCAGTTGCCGGCTGCCGGCCGACGGCGTCGCGACTTGCGTCACGATCAAAGGCACGCGCAGCGTCGTCTCGTAGGTGAGCAGGCCGTGTGTCAGCTCGCCGTGATCGCCGAGGCCCTCTCCGTGGTCAGAAGTGACGACAATGGTCGTGGGGCGTGTCGAGCGCGCCGCCGCCTCGAGCAGTGGACCGAGCGCCTTGTCCACGTAGGCGACTTCACCCTGATAGGGACGGCCCTGATATTCAGCGTCGAATGGCGCCGGCGGAGCGTAGGGCGCATGCGGATCGAACACGTGCACCCAGGCAAACCAGCGGCCCTGCCGTCCCGCAATCCACTTCAGCGCGGCTTCCACCACCTCGCCGGCCGGGCGTTCGGCGAGTGCGAAGTCGGAGGTGTTGCCGGTGCGGCCGAAGCGATCGTCGTAGACATCGAACCCCGCATCCAGACCGAAGCGGCGCTCGAGCGGGACGGCGCCGACGAACGCGCCGGTGTCGAACCCCTGGGCTTTCAGCATCGACGCGAGCGTCGGCAGGCCGGGCTTCAGGCGGTAGCCGCTGTGGTCGCGGACGCCGTTCTCGTAGGGATACGTGCCAGTGAGGATGCTGGCGTGCGACGGGCGGGTCAGCACCGCATGAGCGTGCGCGAAGTCGAACCGGGTGCCACGCGCCGCGAGCGCGTCGAGGATGGGGGTGCGCGCCGAGCCACCGTAGCTGCCGAGGGCATCGGCTCGAAGGGTGTCGATCGTCACCAGCAGGACGTTCTGATCCGACCGCCGCTCCACGCCGGCGGCCGGCTGCCTGCTGAGAACCGCCCAGGCGAGCGCGCCCAGTGCGAGCGCGGCCGCGGCCAGGCGAACGAAGGGCCGGCGCATGCAAAAAGTATAATCCACCGGTGATGTTGAAACCCCTCGGCCGCGTGCTCTTTCTGGCGTGTTGTGCGCTGATCCTGACGACGACGCCGAGCGCGCAGCAGCGCGCGGCGGGCGGCCCGGCGGGCAGCGGCATGGACCTCGCCCGGCTCGATGGCATTCCGCCGCTGGTCGAGCAGGCGATCGCCGACAGGAAGCTGCCGGGCGCCGTGGTGCTGATCGGCCGGGGTGACCACATCGTCTACCAGAGGGCGATCGGGAATCGCGCGGTCGCCCCCGCGGCCGAGCCGATGACGCTCGACACGATCTTCGACCTCGCGTCGCTCACGAAGGTGGTGGCGACGACCACCAGCGTGATGAAACTCGTGGAGGACGGAAAGATCAGGCTGAGCGACCGCGTCGCAGACCATATCCCCGGGTTCGAGCGCAATCGCAAGGCGAACATCACCATTCGCCACCTGATGGCTCACACGTCCGGCCTGCGTCCCGATCTCGATTCCGCCAATCCATGGACCGGCGCCGACACCGCCATTCAGCTGGCGTTGGACGAAGCACCCTCGGCGGCGCCAGGCGAGCGGTTCGTCTACAGCGACATCAACTACTTCCTCCTCGGCGACATCGTCCGGCGGGTGAGCGGCCTGCCGCTTGACGCGTTCTCGCGGAAGCACATCTTCGAGCCCCTCGGGATGAAGGACACCATGTTCCTGCCCCCGCCGTCGCTGGCGGGGCGCATCGCGCCGACCGAGCCCTGCACGGAGTTCGGCTGGCCCTGCGACGGTCCGGACAAGAAGATGATGCGCGGCGTGGTACATGACTGGACCGCGCGCCGGATGGGGGGCGTGGCAGGGCACGCGGGGCTCTTCAGCACGGCCGCCGACCTGTCGATCTTCTGCCGGATGCTGCTCGACGGCGGCAGCTACAAGGGCGTGCGGATCCTGTCGCCGCTCACGGTTGCGAAGATGACGACCCCGGTGAGCGCTCCCGGCGATCCGAACGTGCGCGGTCTCGGGTGGGACGTGGACTCGAGCTTCTCGTCGAATCGCGGCGAGCTGCTGCCGATCGGCTCGTTCGGCCACACCGGTTTTACCGGCACATCGCTGTGGATCGATCCGGTGACGCAGACCTACGTCGTGTTCCTGTCGAACCGGGTGCATCCCGACGGCAAGGGCGACGTGACGCCGCTGCGCGCGCGCGTGGCAACGCTGGCCGCGTCGGCGGTTCTCGATCCGCCGGCCGAAGCCATCCGCGGGCGCATGATGACCGGCCGCGATTTTGGCGCCTCCGGCGCTGCGGCGCCGCGCATGGCGCGGCCGCCGGTGCAAACCGGCCTCGACGTCTTGCGCGCCCAGGGATTCGCGCCGCTGGCCGGCAAGCGGGTCGGGCTGGTCACCAACCATACCGGCCGCGCCCGCGACGGGGCCACCGCCATCGACCTGCTGTTCGCGGCCAAGGGCGTGAAGCTGGTGGCACTGTTCAGCCCCGAGCACGGCATCCGCGGCATCCTCGACGCGAAAGTGCCGTCCGAGATCGACGACAAAACGAAGCTGCAGATCTCGTCCCTGTATGGCGAGACCCAGCGTCCGAGCGCCGCCATGCTCGACGGGCTCGATGCCATCGTCATCGATCTGCAGGACATCGGCGCGCGTTTCTACACCTACATTACGACGACCGCCTACGTCCTTGAAGAAGCGGCGAAGCGGAAGCTGCCGGTGTTCGTGCTGGACCGGCCCAATCCCGTCAACGGCTGGAACCTGGAAGGGCCGGCACTCGACCAGGAGTCGATCGGCTTCACCGGCTACTTCGCGTCGATGCCGATTCGTCACGGCATGACGATGGGGGAGCTGGCCAGGCTGTTCAACGCGGAGAACAAGATCGGTGCTGAGCTGACGGTCGTGGCGATGAAGAACTGGCGGCGCGACGACTGGTTCGATGACACGGCGCTCCCCTGGATCAACCCGTCGCCGAACATGCGCAACATGAATCAGGCGGCGCTCTACCCGGGCATCGGGGCGATTGAAGCGACCAACGTGTCGGTGGGACGCGGCACCGATACGCCGTTCGAACACGTCGGCGCCCCGTGGCTCGACGGCGTGCAGCTCGCCGAGGCCTTGAACGCCCGGGCCCTGCCGGGGGTCCGCTTCTACCCGGTGCGCTTCACGCCGACCGCCAGCAAGTATGCCGGCGAAGAATGCCAGGGTGTCTTCATCATCGTCACGGATCGCGGCGCGCTGCGCCCCGTGCGGGTGGGGTTGGAGATCGCCTCCGCCCTGAGCCGGATCTACCCGCAGCAGTATCGACTCGATCTCGCCGCGCGTCTGTTCGGATCGCGCGACACGCTCGCGCGCGTCCGTATCGGCGACGACCCGGCAGCGATCGCCGCGTCCTGGTCGGCCGCCGAAGCCCGCTGGCGGCTGTTGCGTACGAAGTATCTCCTCTACTAGAAACGGCCCACGGCACTCGTCACGAACTTCATGGTGACAGCCGTGGCCTGTCTCAGCGGCGCCGTTTCTTGTCGGCGTACATGCGTTCGTCGGCCGCCTGGACGAACGGCATGATGTTGTCGGCGTCAGCGGGCACCTCGACGCAGCCGATGCTGAGGCCGACCCCCTGGGGCAGCGTGGCGAGCTCGGGGGCGGCGGCAAAATCGGACTGGATGGCCCGGGCGCGGCGGAGGGCCTCGCGCTCGACGCACGACATCAACACCAGGAACTCGTCGCCGCCCCAGCGGAACACGTAGTCCGCTTCGCGGATGTGCCCGAGCAGAAATGCCGCGACCTCGCGCAGGACGCGATCGCCGGTCTCGTGGCCCATGGTGTCGTTGATCGCCTTGAAGCGGTCGATGTCGATGAACACGATCGACAGCGGCGTCTTGTAGCGCCGGTGCCGCTGCATCTCCCGGCTGATCACCTCGTCGAAGAAACGGCGGTTGCGGGTCCCGGTGAGCGCGTCGGTGATGACCGCCTCCCGCAGGTCGGCCTGGGCCGACTCGAGACGCGTGTTGGAGTGCCGCAACTCATAGGTCATGTCCTCGAACGTCATGAGCTGCATCCCGAGTGCGGCCAGCAGGAACATCACCAGCACGGCCATCAGCGCTCCCGACGCAGCGGATCCCTCCGGCAGGCGGCTGAGCACGGCGATCCAGGCGTTGAGCCCCGCGAACAGCAGCAGCATCGCGCTCACCAGCGATGCTCCGAGGAAGCGCGCCTGCCGCGCCAGCAACCCGTGGGCGATGCCGGCGGCGCCCATGGCGCCGGCGATGAGGAGATGCCCGGGGGCGAACACTGCCTCGGTCCCGAGCGCCGCTGGCGCAAGGCCAAACCAGATCGCGACGGGCAACAGCAGCAGTGCGTAGCCGCGGCGCAGCGTCGGCGTTCGGCGGTAGGCGTCCGCGGCTACGACGAATGTCAGCCCCGCCAGGATCCGGAGAAACTGCGACACGCCGTAGGCGATGGCCTCGAGCTGCGGACTGCCCCATGACTCCGACGAGAGGAAGAACGCCAGCGACATCGCGAGCCAGCCCCAGATCCACCACAGGATGTACGCCTTGCGCCGGTAGACATAGAGCAGGAAGAGGAGGGTGGCGATGACGAACGTCTCGGCGCTGGTGAGCAGCCGGGGGTTGACCAGCGTGGGGATGGCCGACACGGACGGGGCGCCTTGGGCGAGGGCCGTGGCGAGCACGTCCCAATTGTAGAGGCAGTGACCGCCCGGGGGCATCAGAACCGATAGAGCATCAAGTAGACGATCACCCCGCTCACCGAGACGTACAACCACAGCGGCAGGGTCCAGCGCGCGATGGCTCGGTGGCGGTCGAATCGCTCCCTGAGCCCTCGTGACAGCGTGACCAGCACCATCGGCACGATCACGACCGCCAGGATCGTGTGGGTGAGCAGGATCGTGAAGTAGATGGTCCGGATGGGTCCCTGTCCCGTGAAACGGACCGAGCCGACCTGGGCGTGATACGTCAGGTACGAGATCAGGAACAACACCGAGGTGCAGCAGGCGGCGATCATGACGAATCGATGCTGCCGCCGCCGGCGCTGTTTGATCAGGATCCAGCCGAGGCACAGGAGGAGCGCGGACGTGCTGTTGAGGACCGCATTGAGCGTCGGCAGATCGGCGACGGTCACGCCTTGTTCGCGATCATCAGGATCCAGAGGAGCGGGAGATAGGCGATCGATGCGAAGAACACCCGCCGCGCGTCGCGGACCGAGCGGGTTCGCGCGAACTGCAGCGTCAGCCAGAGAAACAGCAGGCCCAGCACGAAGGCCCCGGCAAAATAGACCAGGCCCGCCATCCCCATCAGCGCCGGCGCCAGGCTGAGCGGCACGAGCGCCGCGGCGTAGACCACCGATTGCCGGCCGGTGCTGCGGCCATCCGGCTCGAGGACGGGCAGCATCGGGAACCCGGCGCGGGCGTAGTCTTCCCGGTAGATCCACGCGATGGCGAGAAAGTGCGGCAGCTGCCAGAGGAACATGATCCCGAACAGCGTCCACGCCTGTGGCGGCAACGCGCCGCCCGACGCCGCCCATCCGATGACGGGCGGAAGCGCGCCGGGAATCGCGCCGATCACCGTGCCGAACGAGGATCGCCGCTTGAGCGGCGTGTAGACCACCACGTAGCTGAGCAGGGTCGCCAGCGCGACGCCGGCCGCCAGCAGGTTGGACGAGGCCACGATGATCAGCAGGCCGGCCAGCGACATGCCGGTCGCGAACAGCAGCCCTTCGATCGGCTGCAGCCGCTGGTCGGGCAGGGGACGCGTCCGTGTCCGCCGCATCAGCGCGTCCAGGTCGCGCTCCATGACCTGGTTGAACGCGGAGGCGCCGCCCGCCACCAGTCCGGTGCCGAGCAGCAGGCCGCAGACGCGCAGGCTGCCGAGCGCTTCGCCGTCGGCCATCGCGTAGCCGACCAGGGTGGAGGCGACGACCAGGAGGTTCAGCCGGGGTTTCGCCAGCGCGACAAAATCGCGCGCTCGCGCGTGCGACCCCGCCATCACCGCCGCCTCCGTCATGACTGCGCCTCCGCCCCAACCGGCGGCCCTGGCACTGCCGCCGATCGCGCCGTTGAACCCGGCGCCGGAGCAAGGGCTGTGTGTCGGGCGAGCCATGAACCCTGCACCGCTCGCAGCATCAGCACCAGCGAGGTGGCGAGCACCAGCGCGCCGTTGACGACGTGCGCCGTGTTGATGACCGGGTCCCTCCCGCTCCACACAACGAAGGCGCCGAGCGTCACCTGCATCGACACCAGCAGCAGCAGGAGGAATGCCGGGCGCACCAGCTCACGCCGGCCGCGGTGGTGATAGAGGGCATGGCTGGCCGTCGCGAGAATCACGACAGTGACCAGCAGCGCGCCCACGCGGTGCGCGAAGTGGATGGCAATCTTGGCATTCCACACCGGCGGCAGGATGTGGCCGAAGGCGTACGGGAAATCCGGGATCGCCATACCGGCGTGGGTATGTCTCATCGTGGCACCCACGAGGATCTGGGTGTAAATGAGCGCGGTGGTCGCGATCGCCAGGCGGCGCAGCGTCTGGTCGTCTACCGGCGCGGGCGTCCGCTTCCATCCCGGCGAGGTCACCACCGCGAGTGTGATGGTGAGGCAGAAGAAAATCTGGGCCAGGCCCGCGTGGCCGATCGAAATCGCGGGCGGCAGGAAGAAGATGACGGTCAGGCCACCCAGCAGGCCCTGCAGGATCACGGCGCCCAGCGCGGCAAATCCCAGCGTGCGCACCCAGGGGCGGGAGTCAACCCACCACGTCCATCCCGCCAGGATGATGGTCAGGAATCCGACCGTGCTAGCGATAAGCCGGTGGCTGTGCTCGTACCTGATGCCACCGACCCACTGGCTGATGGGGAACGTGAACATGTTCCACCCGTAGCTCGTCGGCCAGTCGGGCACCGACAGCCCCGAGTCCGTGCTCGTCACCATGCCGCCGGCGGCGATCAGCAGAACCGTGCACACCGCGACGAGCTTGGCATAGCGGTGATGCCAGGGATTCGCGGCGCGGCGCGCCAGGGCCTCGGCCATTGTGTCTTGCACGGTCGTCAAGCAGCCGGCTTGAACGTGAACGTCAGGGTCTTCGCGTCCTTGTCGCCGAGCGTGACCTGCTGCGACTGGCGGCCCAGTTTCTCGTGCACCGCCTCGATCGTATAGGTCCCGGGGGGAATGTTCTTCAGCTCGAACTTGCCGCCGCCGCCGCTGACGGCGAAGTAGGGGTGGCTGACGACGCCGATGTAGGCGTGCATCCAGCTGTGCACGTCGCACTTGAACGGAATCAGCACTTCCGGGGTGGTGAAGGTGACGGTGTTCTTCATGCCGGGCACCGGCTGTCCGACGTTGAACTCGCGGTTCGTCTCGGGCATGCCGTGCACGTTGTGCAGGGTGCTGTCGCTGTTGACGACCTCGAGCGGCTGTGTGGCGCGGACGCCGATGACGTGCGGCACGTAGCGGCAGCCCTTCTGATCCAGCTTCACCGGCTCGGTCGGGACGTCGAACGCGTACTGGGCGCCGAGGTCGTCCTTGATCGAGACGAAGACGTTCTGCAGGCCGCCGCCGTCCACCAGGATCGACTCCGTCGTGACCGAGGTGGACCCACAGGCTGGATCCGACCCCATGTTGATGGCAGCGTTCACCGGCGCCGTGCCCTCGAATGCCATGGTTCCGGTGATGGTTGCGGCCGTCGCGGGATCGACCGTCTTGACGCCTCGGGCGACCAGAGGCTTGCCCGCGTCGTCGCTGCCGCCGCCGCAGGCGGCCGCCATGGCGAGGAGGGCCGCGAACGCTATTGCCTTGTAATTACGGGACATAACCTTCCATGAATATCACGAACCCGACGCCTCGTGCAGCTTGCGCAGGATGCGGTCCTGGATCCAGTGCCCGTCCCACCATTCGACGGGGTTCACCATCTGGCCGTTGACCAGTTGCGTGAAGTGGAGGTGATCGCCTTGCGCCATTCCGGTCATCCCGCTCTTGCCGATCTCCTGCGCCTTATCGACCATGTCCCCGACGCTCACGGCCATCGATGACAGGTGGGCATAGAGCGACTGGACCCCCATGCCGTGATCGATGATGATGCAGTTGCCGTAGATGCCGAGCGGCCCGGCGTGCACGATCTTGCCGCGGTTGCCGGCCTGAATCGGCGAGTTGACGACACGCGCCAGGTCGAAGCCGAGATGCGTCTGTCGATCCACATCCTTGCCGTCGTAGGTGTAGGTCCGCTGATCCGCGAACGCGGCTTCGACCGTCGCGTTGCCGAACGGCACGAACGTGGCGCCGCCCCAGAGCAGCTCCGGCGACGACTGCGCCGCGTAGCTGGCGATTTTCTCGGCGTTCTTGCGGCGCAGCTCGCTGTTGATGGCGACGAACTTATCGATCGTCGAGCCCTGCGGATTCACTTCATTGGTGGTCTCGAGGATTGCCGGGACGACGCGCTCGATGAACCTGTCGTCGAGCGCGATGCGGCTCTTCTTGAATGGTTTGGGGAAGGTGAGGTGGTCGAAGTCGGCGCGCGCGGCGTTGCCCGCCTCGTCTTTCGCGTAGGCGAACATCGGCGTATTGACGTCCTGATCGTAGCGCAGCGCGATGAAGGCGATCTTGACCGCGGGGTCGGTGATATTGACCCCTCCGAGCTTCGCGCCGCTGGCCGGGTAGCCCGGGTACTTGAGGTCGCCGACCTGGACGCCCGACTCGATGTCGGCCGGGGTGGCGCGGTAGACGACCATCTCGGAGCCGCCAAGATTGATGTAGTGCTTGGTCGAGAGCACCGCGATGGCCGGCTTTTCGAGCCGCACCTGCACGTCGTGCGTGACGGTCGACTTGGTCGTGCGCAATCCGAACAGCACCGGCCGTTCGGCGGTAACGACGATCCGGGCCGGGCCGCTCTTGAGATCGGGAATCGCGTTGCGATCGAAGGTGCGCGTGATGCGCGCGCGGTCCGGTCCGTCCTGCTTGATCTCGGCGGTCGCCGGCTGGGCCAGGGACGCCAGCACCGTCTGCTTGCCGTTCTGCTCGAAGGCGATCTGGAAATCCCCGGTGTAGCGCGCCCCTGGCGCCGTCAGCGTCACCTCGACCGTGCTCGTCAGGCCGACGTATTTGGTGGGCTTCACGATCTCGATAGCCGGCCCCGGCAGTCCGCCCGCGTAGATGAACAATCCCCCGGCGATGAGGGCGATGGCAAGGACGAGACCGATCAGGTACCGCATCGCCTGATCATATCAACCGGATCGGTCCGCTCGCGGTTGACGAGGGCGGCTGTCGTCAGTAAGATAGGAAGTTCCAGCCGGGCCTAGTGCCGCTATCGTCTAGGGGTCAGGACACGTGGTTCTCAGCCACGGGACCGGGGTTCAAATCCCCGTAGCGGTACCAAA
>JBKJRJ010000392.1:0-2803 GCA_046594705.1 Vicinamibacterales bacterium | reverse complement strand
CACGGCCGCCAGCGCGCGCGCCAAGGCCGTCGAGCCGCTCACCTCCCTCCCTGCCGATCTGCAGAAGGAGCTGGAAGACCTGCTCAACGCGGCCGAAACCGGCACGGCCGTCGAGGGTGGACGCCAGCTCACCGCCGCGGAGCTCAAGAAACTGCTGGCGCGCATCGCTGATCTGCAGGCCCTGAAGGCGGCCAACGACGGCAAGTC
Source organism: Vicinamibacterales bacterium (assembly GCA_046594705.1). Classification (GTDB taxonomy): domain Bacteria; phylum Acidobacteriota; class Vicinamibacteria; order Vicinamibacterales; family 2-12-FULL-66-21; genus JAICSD01. Next base: position 2,596 of record JBKJRJ010000392.1, on the reverse strand, counting down.
CCCGGTGCCGCCCGGCGGCCACATCGACGAGATGGCCAACCACCTCAAGCCACTCTCCGAGCGCCTGAAAAAAGCGTCCGAGATGGCCTCGCTCTCCCCCGAAGTCCGGGACGCCTTCGCCGAGATCGCGGAGAAGATCCGCGACGATGCCGACGCCAAGGGCGCGACGCCCAAGGAGGCAGGCGACGCGATGGCCGCCGATGCGCAGGCCGGCGACGCCGCGCCGTCGAAACAGCCGGGAGAGAACGAAGAGACGTCGATCCAGTCGGTCACCGACGCCAGCGCCGGGGCCGGCGCCGGGGTCGTCATGATGTCGAGCCAGGATACCTCCAGCGGCAAGGAAGCCGGGCTGGGCCTCGGCGGCAGCTCGCAGCCCAACGGCGGCCGCGGCCACCTGGCCGAGCTGGGCGCGGCCCTCAAGCAGGAAACGATCGAGGCCACGACCGACAACCCCGGCGAGAACGTCGAGACCGCGCGCCGCCGCAAGACCGAGCGCGGCGACGCCACCGTGGCTTACACCAGGAGCGCCCCCCGCGCGTTCGATCGTGGGCGCTCGAGTGCGCCTCCCGCTGTCCCCGAGGGCCGCCGCGCGGGCGTGCACTCGTACTTCATCCGGAAGCCATGATCACAACGGCCGTCGGCGAATCGATCGACCAGTTCCGCGAGCGTTTCACCCGCATCACCCAGGAAGTCGGACGCCGGATCGTCGGCCACGAGGAAGTGGTCAACCTGACGGTGACCAGCCTGATCGCCGGGGGCCACGTTTTGCTGGAGGGGATCCCCGGCGTCGGCAAGACCAGCCTGGTTCACACCCTGGCGGACGTGCTGCATCTCAGCTTCTCGCGCATCCAGTTCACCCCCGATCTGATGCCTGCCGACATTGTCGGCACCAACATCGTGCAGGAAGGGCCGCAGGGGGGCACCTTCTTCGAGTTCCAGCGCGGCCCGATTTTCGCGAACGTCGTGCTCGCCGACGAGATCAACCGCGCGACCCCGAAAACGCAGTCCGCCCTGCTCGAAGCGATGCAGGACATCAGCGTGTCGGTGGGCCGGACCACCTACCGGCTGGACGAGCCGTTCCTGGTGCTGGCGACGCAGAATCCGCTCGAAATGGAGGGCACCTATCCGCTGCCCGAAGCGCAGCTCGACCGCTTCTTCTTCAAGCTCAAGGTGCTCTTTCCCTCGGAGGCGTCGATGCACGACATCCTGGAGCGCACCACGCGGGACGGCGCGGTGGCGGTGACGCGCGTGGCCGACGGCCCCGCGATCCTGGAGATGCGGCACACGGCGCGGGCCGTCGCGATCGCGCGCCCGGTGCAGGCCTATGCGATCCGGCTGACCCTCGGCAGCCACCCTGACTCGCCGTATGCCACCGCGCTCGTGAAGAAATACGTGCGCTACGGCGCCAGTCCGCGCGCCGCGCAGGCGCTGGTGCTCGCGGCCAAAATCCAGGCGCTCAACCGCGGCCAGGCGTTCGTGTCGGCGGACGATGTCCGCGCTGTGGCGATGCCGGCCTTACGCCACCGGATCCTGTTGAACTTCGAAGGCGAGGCCGACGAGGTGAGCACCGACACGATCGTCAACGAGCTGCTGGCCGGCGTCGCCACGTAGGGGGCCCTGACCGTGGCTCTCCGTTTCCAGGACGATTTCCTCAAAAAGCTCGAGTACCTGCACGTCGTCTCGAAACGCGAGTTCGCCGGGCAGAATCGCGCCGACCGTCGCACGCCGCAACGCGGCCGCGGGATCGAATTCGCGGACCATCGTCCGTACGCGCCGGGTGACGACTTCCGGCACATCGACTGGAAGGCCTACAAGCGTCTCAACCGACTGCTCCTCCTGCTGTTCGATGAGGAGCAGGACTTGCCGATCTACCTGATCCTCGACGTCAGCCGGTCGATGGCGGAGCCCGCCAAGTTCGACCAGGCGCGACGCATCGCGGCGGCGCTCTGTTACGTCGGGCTCGCGCACCTCGATCGACTGACCATCCTCACCTTCGCCGACGGGCTGGTCCAGGAGTTCTCGCCAGGGCGTGGGAAGGGACGGATCTTCCGCGTGTTCGAGCAGCTCGAAGGGCTCGAGGCCGGCGGTCCCACCGATTTGCGCGACTCGTTCAAGGAGTTCGCGGCGCGTCCGCGGCAGGTCGGGCTCACGGTCATCATTTCCGACTTCCTCGATCCGGGCGGCTTCGAGGTCGGCCTGAAGATCCTGCGCACGCTCGGACACGACGTCTGCACCGTGCACATCGCCTCACAGGCGGATCGTGATCCCGGCGCGCTCGGCGACGTGCGGTTCGTGGACGCCGAGACGGGTGAGCTCCGCGAGCTGGAGGTGACGCCGCGGCTGGCCAGGGCGTACCTCCGCGCGTGGGAAAGCCATGCCGAGGAGCTGCAGCGCTTCTGCGGACGCTATGGCATCGGCTACGTTCGCGCCGACGCCGAGCGGCCTTTCGAGGAGATCGTCCTCAAGGCCTTCCGGCAGGGACGGCTGCTGGCATGACGTTCACCGGCATGGCGGCGTGGCAGGGCTGGCTGCTGCTGGCGGCCGCGGTTGGGATCGCGATCGGGCTGTTTCTTCTGAAGGTGCGCCCGCCGCGCGT
>JBKJRJ010000456.1:0-3060 GCA_046594705.1 Vicinamibacterales bacterium | reverse complement strand
GACCGTTGAGCCCAAGCCCGTCGATCCGCCTCCGGTTGAGCCGCCGCCTGCCCCCATTCCGGTGGCGCAGTTGCGCACGCCCCAGACCGCCGATAGCAGCGGCGCCGCGAAGGCGGTCCGCACCACCCTCGACACCGCGCAAGGGGTGCTCAACGGCGTGAATTACGCCCTGCTCAGCAACGTCCGGAAGAAGGCGTACAACGACGCCAAGCTCTTCATCCAGCAGGCCGAGGACGCGTTGAAAGAGGGAAATTTCGTGTTCGCGCAGGCCGTCGCCAATAAGGCGGAAAGTCTGGCCAAAGAATTAGCGGGTCGTTAGCGAATCGCAAAATAGGTCAAACGCAAGAACTTGGCGCCAAATGTCCACATCTTGCGCCTGACCTAATTAAGGCGCACAATATGTGGTGGATCACCGCTTGACAACGGGGTAAACGGGGTCCATATTTGACGGCCAGCGAGACGGTCGGACAAGGGGCCTCCCAGCCTCCTGGAACATCGCCGATCGCGACGCGTTCCAACTCAATTTTCGTCAGGGGCCAACCCGTGGGGCACGGGTGTGGCTCGCATTGTTCGGAGGATTTGCATGGAGAGCAGGGAGCGAAGCGACGCACCCGTAGGCCCGACCTTCCGGTCGGGTGTGTCGGACGCAGCACAGTCCTCGAACAAGGGTCCTGCCCGGATCCCCGGCCTGGAATACGAGCGCTTCTTCACCAAGGAAGGCGTCGATCCGTTCGACGAGGTGGAATGGGACCTGCGCTCGGCCATTATCGGCAGCGAGAAGGGCGAGGTCGTGTTCGAGCAGCGCGACGTCGAAATCCCCCGCTTCTGGTCGCAGCAGGCCACCAACATCGTCGTCTCCAAGTACTTCCGCGGACAGCTGGGCTCGCCCGAGCGCGAGCGCAGCGTCAAGCAGCTGATCGGCCGGGTGGTGGATACCATCGCCGAGTGGTCGATCAAGCAGAAGTACTTCGCGAGTGACGAGGACCACCAGGCGTTCTCTGACGACCTGAAGCACCTCCTGGTCTATCAGAAGGCGGCCTTCAACTCCCCGGTCTGGTTCAATGTCGGCTTCGAGAAGGCGCCGCAGTGTTCGGCCTGCTTCATCAACTCCGTGCAGGACACCATGGAGTCGATCCTCGGTCTTGCGAAGACCGAAGGGATGCTGTTCAAGTTCGGGTCGGGCACCGGGTCCAACCTGTCGAATATCCGTTCGTCGAAGGAGCTCCTCGCCGGCGGCGGCACCGCGTCCGGTCCGGTGTCGTTCATGAAGGGCTTCGACGCGTTCGCCGGGGTGATCAAGTCGGGTGGCAAGACGCGCCGCGCGGCGAAGATGGTCATCCTCAACGCCGACCATCCGGACATCGGCGAGTTCATCAACTGCAAGGTCGAGGAAGAGAAGAAGGCCTGGGCCCTGATCGATGCCGGCTACGACGGCTCGTTCACGGGTGTCGCCTACGGATCGGTCTTCTTCCAGAACTCCAACAACTCCGTCCGCGTGACCGACGAGTTCATGCGCGCGGTGCTGGACGATGGGGAGTGGACGACCAAGGCGGTGAAGGACGGCGCGCCGATGCAGACCTTCAAGGCGCGCGACCTGATGCGGCAGATTGCGGAGGGCACCTGGATCTGCGGCGATCCGGGGATGCAGTTCGACACCACCATCAACGACTGGCACACCTGCCCGAACACGGCGCGCATCAACGCGAGCAACCCGTGCTCCGAGTACATGTTCCTCGACGACACGGCGTGCAACCTGTCGTCGATCAACCTGATGAAGTTCGTGCGTGAGGACGGCGAGTTCGACGTGGTGGGCTTCGAGAAGGCGTGCCGGACCATGATCCTGGCGCAGGAGATCCTGGTCGACAATGCCAGCTATCCGACGCCGGCGATCGAGAAGAATTCGCATGCCTATCGTCCGCTCGGGCTCGGCTACGCCAACCTGGGCGCGCTGCTGATGTCGCGCGGGCTGCCCTACGACAGCGACGGCGGCCGCGACTACGCCGGTGCGATTACCGCGCTGATGCACGGCGCGGCGTTCGCCGAGTCGTCGCGTGTGGCGCGCGATCACGGTGGTCCGTTCACCGGCTACGAGAAGAACAAGGAGCCGATGATGCGCGTGATGCGGAAGCATCGCGCCGCGATCAAGGACATCGACAAGACCAACGTCCCGAAAGAGATGCTCGAGTCGGCCAAGGCGGTGTGGGACGAAGTCATTGAGATGGGCGAGCAGCACGGCTTCCGCAACGCGCAGGCCACCGTGCTGGCGCCGACCGGGACGATCGGCTTCATGATGGATTGCGACACCACCGGCGTCGAGCCCGACATTGCGCTCGTCAAGTACAAGAAGCTGGTCGGCGGCGGGATGATGAAGATCGTCAACCAGACCGTACCGATGGCGCTCAAGAAGCTGGGCTACTCGCCGGCGCAGATCACCGACATCATCAATTACATCGACGAGAACGAGACCATCGAAGGCGCGCCGCACCTCAAGGAGCCGCACATGGCGGTGTTCGACTGCGCGTTCAAGCCGATGCGCGGCAGCCGGTCGATCCACTACATGGGGCACGTCCGCATGATGGGCGCCACCCAGCCGTTCCTCTCGGGCGCGATCAGCAAGACCGTCAACGTGCCGAAGCACGCGACGGTTGAGGATATCCAGCAGGCCTACATCGACTCCTGGCGCATCGGCGCCAAGGCGGTGTCGATCTACCGCGACGGCTCCAAGCGCACTCAGCCGCTCAACACGTCGAAGGCGGCGATCGTGGCCGCCGGCGTGTTGACCCCGGAAGGCGTCGCCGCCGCCGGTCCGCGCCGCCACAAGCTGCCGGACGAGCGTCACGCCATTACGCACAAGTTCGACATTGCCGGCCACGAGGGCTACATCACCGTCGGGCTCTACGAAGACGGCATGCCGGGGGAGATCTTCCTCGTGATGGCGAAGGAAGGCTCGACCATCTCCGGCTTCGCCGACGCCTTCGCGCAGGCGATCAGCTATGCGCTGCAGTACGGCGTGCCGCTGCAGGAGCTGGTGGACAAGTTCAGCCACGTCCGCTTCGAGCC
>JBKJRJ010000431.1:0-3159 GCA_046594705.1 Vicinamibacterales bacterium | reverse complement strand
TCGCTCGACGCGGGGTCGCACCTGGTCGAGCTGCGCGGCCGCGGCGTGCCGCGCGTCATCCCGATCACCGTCACTGCCGGCGCGGAAGCGTCGCAGTATCTCGAGCTGCCCGAAACGCCGTCCTCCGGCAGCCTGCTCGTACAGTCCGATCCGGCCGGCGCGCGGGTCAGTGTCGACGGCGTCGATCACGGCCTGGCGCCCGCAAGCGTCGCCGACCTGGCGCCCGGCGAGCACGAGGTCGTGCTCCAGACAGACGGCGGCCCGCCCGTCCGTCAGCGCGTCGTCATCCAGGCAGGCGTCACCTCGTCGGTGCTCGCCCCCGTCTCGACCGCCAGCGCCGGTCCGGTGTCGGGATGGCTCTCGGTCAAGGCTCCCTTCGCGATCGAGGTGCGCGAGAACGGTCAGCTGATCGGCACCACCGAGGCGGACCGGATCATGATGGCGGCCGGCCGCCACGACATTGAGCTCGTGAACGAGACGCTCGGGTATCGCGTCACGCGCGCGATCCAGGTGCCAGCGGGCAAGACCACGCCGCTGTCGGTGGCGCTGCCGCAGGGTGTGCTCAACGTGAACGCATCGCCCTGGGCCGAGGTCTGGATCGACGGGCGCCGCGTCGGCGAGACACCCATCGGCAACCTGCCGCTGTCGATCGGGCCGCACGAGGTCGTCTTCCGTCATCCGCAGCTCGGCGAGAAACGTCAAGCCGTTTCGGTCACTCTCAAGGCGCCGGTCCGCCTCAGCGTCGACATGAAGTAAGGACACACCATGCCCACACCCACCCGCCGGCTCATCGCGCCCTTCCTGCTCGCGGCGTCCTTCGCGCACAGCGCCCTCGGCCAGGTGCCGGGCCGGGACGTCGTCGGGCCGGCGCGCGACCTCTACGCCTCGGCGCGCTATGACGAAGCGTTGGCGGTCCTCGATGATCTCCGGCCGGCCGACGCGGCCAACGCGGTCTCCGACCGGAAATCCATCGAACAGTACCGGTCGCTGTGTCTCCTGGCGCTCGGCCGCGGCACCGAGGCCGAGAGCGCGATTGCGGCGGTGGTGACCGCCGATCCCGCCTACCAGCCCGGTGAAGTCGAAGCGTCGCCCCGCGTGCGCGCCGCGTTCTCAGACGTTCGCCGCCGCCTGCTACCAGAGATCGCGGCCACTCGCTACGCCGAAGCCAAAGCCGTATTCGATCGTAAGGACTACGCGGCCGCGGCCCGGCACTTCCGCCAGGTGACGGCGCTGCTCGACGATCCCGACATGGGCGGCAGGCTGCCAGACCTGCGAACGCTCGTCAGCGGCTTCCTCGATCTGTCGGTCGCCGCGTCAGCGCCGCCGCCTGAGCCGGCGAAACCGCAGCCCGTCGCCCCGCCGCCACCTCCCGTTCCGCAGCCCGATCCCAACCGCGTGTACACGATGGGGGACCGCGAGGTCGCGCCGCCCGTGATCATCCGGCAGGAGATGCCGCGGCTGACGCCGATGATGAGGCTGCAGACCAAGGAGCGGGGGATTGTCGAAATCGTGATCGACGAGCAGGGCCGCGTCACCTTCGTCGCCCTCCGCGAGTCCGTGCAGCCGATCTTCGATGCGGATCTGATGACGGCGGCGCGCGAGTGGCGATACCAGCCCGCCACGCTGGCGGGTAAGCCCGTCCGCTACCGGAAGATGATTCAGATCAACGTCAAGCGCCCGGAGTAGCACGCGCCAATCGCGGTACAAATTGACCGTGTAAAACGTCCTGTTTGCGGCTCAGCGGGCGACGCTCTCGCGCCTTTTCCTTAGGAAACGGCATGGCAGCAAAATAGCAATCCGTTCCCCGCGATGACGATGCGAGTTTCGCTTGCCGAGCTGGCCGCCGCCTACATCCCGCTTCGTCCGACCGAGGCGGTTGCGATTGTCGCGGAAGTCTGCCGCCAGCACTCACGCGGCCAGCTCCGAGGCATCCCTTCTCCGGGTGTCATTCGATTGACCCGCGAGGGGGCCGTCGTGGCGGAGGGACCCACGACCACCGACGAGGCGGACGTCCGCCGCGCCGGACACCTCCTCAATGAACTCCTGCCATCGGTTGACGCACCGGGCGATTTTCGCGCCAGCGGCGCCTTGCGGCTCGTGATCGCGCGCGCGCTGGGCAGCCTTGATCTGCCGCCCTACGCGACGCTGCAGGAATTCTGCGAAGCCCTGAGCCGTTTCAGTGTGGCGGATCTGGATGAAGCGGTGCGCACGTTGTTCATCGAGTGGGAGCGCGCGCAGGCCACGCGGCGTTCGCCGGCGGCCGCGCCGGAGCTGACCATCTCTGACATCCGCCGCGCGCGCCGGGCGACCGGTCTGTCGCTCGACGATCTCGCCGAGGTCGCGGACGTGCCGGCAGACCGCCTGCGCGAGCTCGAGTGGGGTGACCTGCGGAACTGGCGCGCCGACGAAGACGGCCGCGAGGAGGTGCGCCGTTACGCGCGGGCGGGCGGTCTCGACGAAGAGGTCGTGCTCGCGATCGCGTGGCCGATGATCGAGGACGCATGCTCGGCCGGCGGTCCCGATCGGCCGGTGGTGGCCCTGATGCCGTCGGCCCAGAGGGCGCTGCCGGCGGGGGGTCCCGCGGAGCGCCAGGGGCGGGGAGTCAGCTGGGCATGGTCGAGAGTCGCGACCTGGGGCCTGGCCGCGGCGGCGTCGGGTTTGTTGTTGTTCGCCGCGTTCAGCTTTATCTCACGTTCCGCGGGAGCCGGAACCGTGCGTGCCGAGGCCGTCAATCTCCTGCCGGCGCCGGAGAATCCGGCTGTCGCGGCCGCACCGGGGGGGCCGTCCGCCACTCGTGCGTCGCTCAGCCGCGCCGGGGCGCAAGCGCGGCCGGCGTATCTCCGCTCCACCACGGTGCCCACGAAAGCGCCCCCTAAGGCGCGCACCAAGGCGAGGGCTGGGGCGCGTCTTGCCCCGGCGCAACCGGCAGCTCCCCCGCCGGCTCGCCCCAAGTCGATCTTCCAGAGGGAACTTTTCCGGATCCTTATCAGGTAGACTGCCGGCATCTTGCGGCAAGCGTGGCATGTTGTCTTCGCGGGTGGGGGTCTGCTGCTGGCGGCCTGCGCGCCGCCCGAGCCGGCCACCAGGGCCGCCCCCTCCGACGTCTATCTGCCGCGCGAGAGCGAGACGATTGTCGCGAAGGTTCCGCGCCACGCCACC
>JBKJRJ010000335.1:0-4004 GCA_046594705.1 Vicinamibacterales bacterium | reverse complement strand
GGCCAGGCGGCGGCGGCGCGTGTCCTCCCGCTTGGCGTTGCCGATCCAGTGCACGTAAGCCTTCTTCGAGAACGGCGGAAAGGCTTCGTAATTCGCCCGCGCCCGCGGGTTCCCTTCAAGCGCGGCTTCGAGTTCTTCTGGGGTAGACACGGTGCGGGGATTATATACGGGGTATCTGACGGGCTCTGGGGGACCAGGCCGTGGCCCGATGGGTCGGTATTACCTCAGCAGGTGGAACGGGCGGCAGCCCGGGCTGTGCGGCAGCGTGTGCATACGCCTGAATCCCACCACTAGTTTCGAGAGGTGCCCTCAGCGCTTCACGTCCATGAAACGCTCAAAAGCGCCCAGCTGAGGATCGCCGGACTTCTTCATGTGGCGCAGCAGGATCTCCCGGTAAGTCTTGGCGACCGCCTCGTGCCTGCCGTCGTCGATCAGGTTGTGCAGGGCGGAGGGGTCGCTCGTGTAGTCGTAGAGCTCCTCTTTCGTGCGATACAGGAAATGCTTGACCCGTGCCGCGATCGTCGGATTGACGGCCGCCGCCGCCCGCATGGCCGGAAACGTCAGCCCCACCATGGACTCGATCCGCAGCTCTGTCTTGCCGTCCGCCCAGGCATTGAAGATGTAGCCGTACCGCCTGCCGGTCACCGCCCGCATCGGATAGGACACCCCTGAATTGACCTGGTCAATCTGGGTGAAGACAGAGTCACGCCCGCTTTGACGTTGGCCGCGGAGGAGCGGGATGAAGGACCGGCCCTCCATGCCCGGCAGCGCGGGCAAGCCCGCCGCTTCCAGGATGGTTGGTGCCAGGTCGACCCCGCCGAGCAGATGGCGCTCGTCGACCGTTGCCGCCTTGACGACGTGCGGCCATCGCACGATCAGCGGGGTGCGCGTCGAGTTCAGCCACGCATTGGCCTTTGCGAAGGGAAGCGCGGCGCCGTTGTCCGCCAGCCAGATGACCAGCGTCCGATCCCGGAGGCCGGCCTCGTCGAGCGCGCGGAGGGCGGCCCCGGTCGTATCGTCGGCGCGCTTCACCGAGGTGTAGTACTGCGCCAGTTCCTTCCGGACCTCCGGGAGATCCGGCAGGAACGGCGGCACGGAAATGTCCGAAGGCGTGTAGGCCAGTTCGACGTCGGGAAATCCGCCGCCGTATTGCGATTCCGTGCTGGTGGCATCTCGCGCTTTAAAATTCTCTTCCTGCAGGCTTCCGGCGAACGGCCGATGCGGGTCCTGCGCGTTGAGCATCAGGAAAAACGGCTGTCCGGATTCGCGTGCCTTGGCAAGAAAACCGCGCGTGCGGGCCAGATACAACTGCGGACTCCGGCCGTTTTGGAGTTCACGCGCCAGGACGATCTCTTGCCACGCCGCCGCGCGTGAGGGCACCACATGGCCGGTCTTGGCCATCAGGCCCGTGTAATAGCCGGCGCGCGCGAGCGCCTCGACCAGAGTGGGCACATCGGGCCGGATGTCCTCGAACCCCAGCGCGCCGGTGTTCTGTGGATACCGGCCGGTCAACAGCACGTTGCGGCTCGGCTGGCAGATCGCGACCGTCACATGGGCCCTGGTGAATCGCACACCCTCGCGCGCCAGGCGATCGACGTTGGGAGAGACGTTGCGAACCGCAGAGCCTGTGACCCCGAGGGAGTCCCAGTTCAGATCGTCCACCGTAATCAGCAGGATGTTCGGGCGCGCGTCGGCGGCGCGGCCCTGCCGCTCCGCGCCGCGGACGGGCGCCGCGCACGCGAGGCCTGCCAGCCATGCGACGCACGCGATGACGCTGCAGGTCTGTCTCATGGTCCCCATTAGACATTGACCAGCCGTCAAATGGTTGTGAGAAGAGGCCAGCGCGTTCAGCAATCACGCCCCGCGGTTGACGACATAGATTCCGGCCAGCACCACCGCGCCGCCAGCGATCTGTGATCCGCCCAGCGGCTCCCCGAGCAACAGCATCGCGAGGATGGCGGTGCCGGGAACCTGCGCCAGCAGGCCGACGGAGGTGACCGTCGCCGGCAGGTGACCGAGCGCGTAGACCAGTCCGAAGTAGCCCACCAGCTGCGAGATCAGGCCGAGACCGGCGAGCGCCAGCCAGGTGCGCGGCGGATACCCGGTCAGCGGCACCCCGAGCGCCACGCAGATGACCAACAGCGTCACGATGCTGCCGGCGATGGCGAGGGCGCTGAAGGTCAGGGTATCCATCGAGGCGCGAATGCGCTCAGTGGTCATCAGGTAGGCCGCGAAGAAGACGCTGGCGACGAGCGCCAGCAGGTCGCCGCTGAGACTGCCGCCGCCGCCGCGGCGGAGGTCGGCGCTCATGATGAGCACGCAGCCGGTCATCGCCAGCGCGAGGCCGACCCAGAACGCCGCCTGCGGCCGGCGGCGCAGGATCAACCACGACATCATGCCGACGAAGAACGGGGTGTTGTTGCCGAGGATCGAGGCCACGGCGGCATGCGTGCGCATCACCGCGGTATTCCAGAGCGCGACGTCCAGCGCGAAGAAGACTCCGCCCGCGACGGCGAGCCAGGCGGCGGTGGCGGTCGGCGCCGGGCGGGTCGTGCCGTGGGCGCCTGAGCCCGGACCCGGGCGACCCACCACGAGCCGGAGTGGAATCAGCACCGCGCCAGCGATCAGCACGCGGTAGAACGCAGACGCCGAGCCCGGGATGCCCGCCCACCGCACGAAGATGGCGGACCACGTGATGCCGGCAATCGCCAGCGCCAGCGCGAGGTACGCCTTGAAAAGGCGAGGCCCCTGGCCCAGGTTAGCCGCCGCCCTTCCGCTTGCCATGCGTCGGCGGCGGCGGCTCCTTCATCATCCGCTCCACCGGCTTCAGCTTCAGCAGCCGCATGGCTTCCTCGACCGCGCGCTCGAGCTGCGGATCGCGTCCGGCGATGACGTCTTTCGGCCAGTTCTCGACGTCGATGTCGGGCGCGACGCCTTCATTTTCGAGCGCCCACTTGCCGTCGCGGTCGAAAAACCCACCGCGCGGCGCGATCATCGAGCCGCCGTCGATGAAGGCCGGCGTGTCGGCGGTGTGCACCAGGCCGCCCCAGGTGCGCGTGCCGACCAGCGGACCGATCTTCCGGCGCCTGAACATGTACGGCATGAGATCGCCGCCGGAGCCGGCCATCTCGTTGATGATCATGACCTTCGGTCCCCAGATGCCCGCCCCTGGACTGGTGAACGGCACGCGATCGCCGGCGACGTTGTTGAAGTAGCCATCGAAGTCACGCGCCAGGCCGTCGATGATGTAGTCGGCCGCGGAGCCGCCGCCGTTGTAGCGCTCGTCGACGATCGCCCCCTTCTTGTCCTGCTGGGCAAAGTAATAGCGGTTGAAGCTCTGGTACCCGGGTTGGCCGGTGTTGGGCAAGTGGACGTAGGCGAGCTGGCCGTTCGACAGCTTGTCGACCTGGCGCCGGTTTCCCTCCACCCAGGCGCGGGTGCGCAGGGTCTGTTCGCTGGCGACCGGGATCACGGTGACCTGCCGCGCCCCTTCGAGCACCGGCCGGCTGTTCACGGCGAGCACGGTCTGACGGTTGGCGGTGCCATCGAGCAGCCGGTAGATGTTGTCAGGCGCCTTGAGCTCGGCGCCGTTGATGCCGACCAGGAAATCGCCGACCTTGACGTCGACGCCCGGCGCCGCGAGCGGCGCGCGCAGGTCGGGATTCCAGCTTTCGGCGTCGTAGATCCGGGTGATCTTGTAGCGCCCGCCCTCGACCGCGACGTCGGCGCCCAGCAGCCCACCGGCGGACGTCGGCACCGCCGGCAGGTCGCCGCCCCGCACGTAGGAGTGGCCGATCGCGATCTCCGCGCCCATGTTGTCGAGCAGCCAGTTGAGATCGGCGCGATGGTTCACATACTGCACGAGGTCGCCGTACATTTCCTTCATCTTGAACCAGTCGGCACCGTGCGTATTCGGCACGTAGAGGTAGTCGCGCTGATTCCGCCAGCCTTCGTTGAAGATCTGCGCGAACTCGGCTTTCGGATCGAGCCGCATCCGCAGCGTT
>JBKJRJ010000274.1:0-3355 GCA_046594705.1 Vicinamibacterales bacterium | reverse complement strand
CGCTGGTGCAGCGCCGTCGGTGCGCCGACCCGTATCAGCGCGGTCCCCGCTCAAGACGTCCCGAGCGGCCCCCCGGTCATCGTCAGCTGGAACACCCACGTCGGCGCGGGGGATCTCGATCGGCTGGTGACCGACCTGCGCTCGGGGCAGCTGACCGGCGGCCCTCCCGTGGCGTCGTTTGTGCTCCTGCTGCAGGAGGTGTATCGCGCCGGTCCTGCGGTGCCGTCCGCGGCGCCCGACGGGCGCTGGGCGTCGGCGCAGCGGCCCACCGCCGCGGGCGGACAACGCGAGGACGTGGCGGCCATCGCGCGGCGCCTCGGCCTCGATGCCTTCTACGTGCCGTCGATGCGGAACGGCGCGCCCGGCGCGACCGACGAGGATCGCGGCAACGCGATCCTGTCCACGATGCCGTTGTCGGATCTCACCGCGATCGAGCTGCCGCTCGAACGCCAGCGGCGCGTAGCGCTGCAGGCGACGGTAACCCTGACAGCGCGGTCGCACGCACCCTTACCGCTCCGTGTCGTGTCCACCCACTTCACCAACATGGTGATGCACCACGTCTGGGTACTTTCGGAATCCGGGCGCCTGCGGCAAGCCCGCGCGCTGGCGACCGTGCTGCCACCCGATGGCCCGCTCGTGCTCGGCGGAGATTTCAACGCCTGGTTTGGTTACCGGGACGCGGCCTACAAGGAACTGGCGCAAAGGGTGCCGGCCGCCTCCTCGGACGACCGGCGCGCGACGTTCGGGCCGATGCGGCTGGACCACGTGCTGACGCGCCTGCCGAGCGGCTGGCGCGCGACGGTACGTCGCGCGGGCAGCCGCTACGGATCCGACCATTACCCGCTGGTCGCGACGCTCGCCCCGCCGACGACATAGCGCCGGCGGGTCGACAACCCAAAGCCCTGCGTCATACCGCGCGAGCCTGATACGATTCGGGCCGGATGTCTCCCCTGCGGCGCCTGTTCGCCGTCGTCGCGCTGGCGCTCGTCGCCGCCCCGCTGATCGCGTCCGCTCCCCTGTTCGATCCGGATGAGGGGCTGCACGCCGCCATCGCACAGGAGATGGTGCTGCGCGGCGACTACGTGACGCCCACCTTCCGCGGCGAGCCCTTCCTCGATAAACCGATCCTGTTCTTCTGGACCGAAGCCGCGTCGCTGCGCGTGTTCGGCCACAACGAAGCGGCCGTGCGGATACCACCGCTCCTCTTCGGCCTGTTCGGCATGGTGATGGTGGCACTGCTCGGGCGCGCGCTGGCCGGCGAGTCGGCCGGTCTCATCGCGGGGATCGTGTATGGGACGATGCTGCTGCCGCTGGGGGTGAGCGAGGTTGCCGTCCACGACATCGGACTGGTGCCGTTCCTGTGCATCGCGGCGCTCTGCCTGGCGCGGGTGGGATATCTTCCGCCGGCCGCCGGCCCAGTGGCGTCCGCCTGCCCTGGCCTTAGCCCAGTCGAAGACAGGCGGAACATCGTCGTCAACGGCCTGATCGCCGGCGTCGCGCTCGGCCTCTCGATCCTCACCAAGGGGCTCGTCGGCATCGTCTTCGCCGGCATCTTCGGCGCCTGTCTCGTCGCGCGCCGCCCCGCGACCCTCGTGCGCGTCGCGCTGACGCTCTCGCTCGCCGTGGGGATGGCGTGCCTCGTCGCGGCGCCGTGGTACGTTGCGATGGAACAGGCCCATCCCGGCTACCTGCACTACTACTTCGTCGAGCGGCACCTGCAGGGTTATCTGACGGCCACGCAGCGCCACGGCGGGCGCCCGCTCTGGTACTACCTGCCGATCATCGTTGGCGGCGCGCTGCCGTGGACCGCGTATCTGGCCGGCGCGGCCCTGAGGTCCAGCGGTTCGGCGGCGGCGACCCTGGGAGCCGGAACCTCGCTTCGCCGCGTGCTGTGGGGCTGGTTCGCGATCGGCTTGGCCTTCCTCAGCATCGGCGAGTCCAAGCTCGTCACCTATGCGCTGCCGCTGTTCCCCGCCCTCGCGCTGATCGTCGGCGACTACGTCTCGACCGCCGGTACCCCGCGCGCGCCGGTTGACGGCCTGCCGTTCAGGGTGGCCTTCGCCACGCACGTGCTGACGCTCGCGCTGCTGCCGGCCCTCGGCTTGATCCTGATCCAGTCGAAGTTCCACCACGTGGAGGTGTCTGCCTGGATCGCCGTGGGCGTGGTGGGCGTGCTGACGCTCGGTGCCGGCCGCCGCGCGGCCCAGTCCACCTCCACCGACTCGCTCATGGCGGGCATCGTCCGGATGACGGTAGTGTCGGTGATCGGGATGATGATCGTGGCACCGCGCGCGGCGGCCTGGATGACCAGCCGCGATTTGGCGGCCTCACTCAACCGCGACGCCACCTTGCCGCCGCATGTGTCGATCGTGGACGAGCGCGTCGGATCGGTGATCTTCTATCTCGACCCGCGGCTCCGCGCGCACGCGACCAGGGACCGGATCGACGCAACCTCCTTTCCGGAAGCGCTCGCGCGCGTGCGAACCGACCCGCCCGACGCCCTGACGGCCGTCCGCAACAGCCAGCTGCCGCGATTCAACCGGATGTTCCCATCGCCGCCGGCGCCCGACCGGATCGCAGGGACGTTCAGTCTCTTCCGCGCCGACACGCTGCGCGCCGCGCTCGCCGAACGCTAGCTTGGTTCGTCTCCTCGCTCAGCCGCTTACCCGATCACCACAACCGGCTCGCCCAGCACGTCCATGCGCGGGGCGATGCCGAGCCCCGGTGCGGTGGACGCGGCCATGCGGCCGTTCACCCGCTGCGGCGCGCCGGTCGCCGTCGACACCGTGACGTAGCTGTTGAAGTCGGTGGTCGTGAACAACAGCTCGGTCGGCGTGCTGTGGGCGAGGTGCGCGATCGCGGCGGTGGCGATGTCGCCGCCCCAGCTGTCCTCGATCGTCATTGCCATCCCCATGCTGACGCAGAGATCGCGGGCCTGCGCCGTCCGCGTCAGGCCGCCCAGCTTGCTGATCTTGAGGTTGACGACGTCCATGGCGAGATCCGCTTTGGCGCGAAGCAGGACGTCGAGGCTATCGATGTTCTCGTCGAGGACGAAGGGGTGTGGCGTGTGACGACGCACGCTCAGGCACTCCTCGTAGGTCAGGCACGGCTGCTCGATGTAGACGTCCACGTCGCGCACGCCCTTCACCACCCGCATCGCCTCGTGCTGCGTCCAGCCCGTGTTGGCGTCCGCGATCAGGCGGTCGCCCGTCTGCAGGACCGCGGCAACGGTGTGGATGCGCGCAATGTCCTCGTCGGGATCGCCGCCGACCTTCAACTGAAAGCGGCGGTAGCCTTCGGCGCGGTAGCCCGCCACGCGCGCCGCCATGCTGTCGGGCGAGTCCTGCGAGATCGC
>JBKJRJ010000219.1:0-6694 GCA_046594705.1 Vicinamibacterales bacterium | reverse complement strand
ATGACGACGTATCCGTTTGTTCCGGGTCACGAGATCATCGGCCGGGTGGTGAAGATCGGCAAGGACGTGACGAACGTCCGTGAAGGCCAGCGCGTCGGCGTCGGCTGCTTCGTCAACTCCTGCCGCACGTGCGGCAGCTGCAAGGCCGGGCACGAGAACTACTGCGAAACCGGCATGATCATGACCTACGGCAGCGTCGACCGGGACGGCACGCCGACCTTCGGCGGCTACTCGCGCGACATCGTGGTTGACCAGCACTTCGTCCTGACGATTCCCGAAGGACTGGACCCCGCCGGCGCCGCGCCGCTCCTGTGCGCAGGCATCACCACCTATTCGCCGCTACGCGAGGTCGGGCTGACGAAGGGCTCGCGCGTCGGGGTGATGGGCCTCGGCGGCCTCGGCCACATGGGCGTCAAGCTCGCCGCGTCGTTCGGCGCCGAGGTCACGGTGTTCAGCCGGTCGCCGGAGAAAGCCGCCGACGCCAAGCGGCTCGGGGCGCACGACTTCGTGCTGACGACGACGCCCGGCGCGCTGGACGCCCTGGCCGGCCGCTACGATGCCATCGTCGACACGATTTCAGCCCGGCACGATCTCACCGCGCCGCTCAACTGCCTGAAGCCACACGGCAGCCTGATCCTGGTCGGTGCCTCGCCGGACCCGCTGGAGTTCAGCGCCTTCCCGCTGTTGTTCGGCGGCCGCAAGATTGTCGGCTCGCTGGTCGGCGGGATTCCGGAAACGCAGGAGATGCTGGAGCACTGCGGCAAGCACGGCATCACCAGCGACATCGAGATGATCACCCCCGACCAGATCAATCAGGCGTTCGAGCGCACGACTCGCGGCGACGTCAAGTACCGCTTCGTGATCGACTGCACGAAGTTCTGACCAAACGCCCGGGGGCGAGCGGTTTTGCCGGTAGGATCGATCCATGACCTACTGGCGCCGTCTCGCCCACTCCAGTCTGCTTGCCGTCCTGCTGGCGGCCGGCGGCCTCGTCTCCGCCCAGGTCCAGGCCCCGGCCCCAGCCTCGGGCCGGGAGACCTCAGCCGCATCGGTGGCCGCGTACACGCTGTCCCAGCCGATGCCGGTGGACCCGGATGTCGCCGTCGGCACGCTGCCGAACGGGCTGCGCTACTACGTGCGCCGCAACGCCAAGCCGGCCAAACGCGCCGAGCTGCGACTGGTCGTCAAGGCCGGCTCCGTGCTCGAGGACGAGGATCAGCTGGGCGTGGCGCACTTCGTCGAACACCTGGAGTTCGAAGGCACCAGGCATTTTCCCGGGCAGAGCATCAACCAGTTCCTCGGGTCGCTCGGCTTGAGCATCGGCCCCGACGCAAATGCCGCGACGAGCTACGACGACACCCAGTACACCCTGCGGGTGCCGACCGATGTGCCCGGCGCGCTTGATCGCGCGCTGCTGGTTCTGGAAGACTGGGCGCAGGGCGCCACCTTCGACGCGGAAGGCATCGCGCGCGAACGGGCCATCGTCCTCTCTGAATGGCGGATGAATCTCGGCGCGGGCGAGCGGATGGCCGACAAGATCCGCCGCGTGCAGCTGGAGGGATCGCGCTACGCGGAGCGCCGGCCGATCGGCGACCCCGACGTCCTCGCGCGCGTGCCGCGCGACGCGCTGACGCGGTTCTACCGCGACTGGTACCGGCCCAACCTGATGGCCGTGATCGTCGCGGGCGACGTCGATCGGGATGCGGTGGTCGCCATGATCACGTCGCACTTCTCGGGGCTGACCAACCCCTCGCCGGCGCGTCCGCGGCCCAATTTCGACGTCCCCGACAAGCCGGGCACCCGCTACGCCGTGATCAGCGACCAGGAAACGACCGCGACCCAGGTCGAGCTCTCCAACCTGCGGGCCGCGCGCAACCAGGGCTCGGTCGGCGGCTATCGCGATCTGATGGCGGATCAGCTGTTCGCCGCCATGCTGACGACGAGGCTCGACGAGCTCACGCAGCGCGAGAACCCGCCCTTCCTGCGAGCCGCGGCGGACCGCGGCCTGTTCCCGATGCCGCGGACGAAAGATGAAGCCTCGCTGCAGGCGCTGGTCGCCAACGACGGCGCGGCGAAGGGCCTTGAAGCGCTGGTGACGGAGCTGCAGCGCGTGTCGCGCTTCGGTTTCACCGCGACGGAGCTGGCGCGCGCGAAGCAGGCGATGATGGCCAACTACGAGCGCGTCGTGACGGAAAGCCCCGACCGCGAATCGGCCAGCCGGGCCGACGAGTACACCCGTAACTTCCTCCAGGGAGAGGCGCTGCCGACGATCTGGCAGGAGCTCGCCCTGCACCGGCGCTTCGTTCCCGAGATCACGCTGCGCGAAGTGAACGCGCTGACCACCGACTGGTTCCCCGAAGAGAACCGGGTGGTCATCGTGGCCGCCCCCGCGGCGGCCGGGATCGTCCTGCCCGACCAGGCGCAGCTGGCGGCAGCCGTGAAGACCGCGACGGCGAAGCAGCTCGAGGCCTACGTGGACGCGGGCGCCGGAGAGGCGCTGATGGCGGCGCCGCCGTCGCGAGGTTCGATCGTGAGGACCACGGCGCGGCCGGACGGGATCACCGAGTGGACACTGTCGAACGGCGCCACGGTGGTGCTGAAGCCCACCACGTTGAAGGAGGATCAGGTGCTGTTCCGCGCGACGGCGCCAGGAGGCACCTCGCTGGCGCCCGACGCGAACTTCATCGCGGCGCGCTCCGCCGACGACGTGATCGTGGCCGGCGGGGTCGGCGCGTTCGACGCGGTCATGCTCGACAAGATCCTGGCGGGCAAGGCGGTCGCGGTCAGGCCGTTCATCGGCGAAGTCGAGCAGGGCATCGGCGGCGGCAGCACGCCCCAGGATCTCGAAACCATGTTCCAGCTGCTACACCTGCGCTTCACGCAGCCGCGCGCGGATGCCACCGCGTTCGCGGCGCTGGCGTCGCAGGCGAGAGGACTGCTCGCCAACCGCATGGCCAGCCCGGACGTGGTCTTCAACCAGACCCTCGACGCGGCGCTGAGCGGCAATCATCCGCGGCGGCAGCCGGAAACCCCGGCCACGGTGGACCAATGGAACCTCGCCTCGTCGCTCGCGTTCTACCGGGCCCGCTTCGCCGATGCCAGCCGCTTCACGTTCGTCTTCGTCGGCAGCTTCACGCCCGAGTCGATCAAGCCGCTGGTCGAGACCTATCTCGCCAGCCTGCCCGCCACGCAAGGCCGCGAGACCTGGCGCGACCTCGGCATCACGCCGCCGGCGGTCGTCGTCGAGAAGACGATCGAGATGGGGATCGCCCCGAAGAGCCAGGTGGCGATCGTGTTTTCCGGCCCGTTCGAGTACGACCCGCAACACATCCTGGCGCTGCGGACGATGACGCTGCTGCTGCAGTCGCGGCTGTTCGACAGCATCCGCCAGGAGCTGGGGGGCACCTACAGCATCACCGCGACGCCTGGCGCGGCCAAGTCGCCGCGGCCGGAGTACAGCGTGCGGATCGAGTGGACCTGCGATCCCGCACGGACGGCGATGCTGGTGCAGCGAGTGTTCGAGGAGATCGAGGCGGTCAAGGCGAGCTACATCCCGCGCGAGCAGATGGGCCGCATCCGCGAGGCGCTGCTGCGCGAATACGAGCAGGACAGTCAGGAGAACGGCTATGTCCTGAACGAGATCGCGCGGCGCTACGCCGACGGGAACCCGACCGGCGCCGCCAGCCTGCCGGACCAGATTGCCGCGCTGACCGGCGCCGCGATCCAACAGGCGGCGCGGACCTACCTCAATACGAGCACCTACGTGAAGGTGACGCAGATGCCGGGGAAGTAGGGGGCAGCCGGCAGCAGGCAAGCAGGGCCGAAGGGCAGCAGGCAGTAAGGACAGTAAGCAGTAAGCAGCAGGCACCAGGGCAGGAGCTCCGGCAGTGGCCAGACGCTTCAGCTGTGTGATAGATGTGTGGCCTTGCGCCGGACCCGGATGAGAACACCTCACGCGATCGCTCGAACGCTCCTCGCGGTGACGCTAACGGTGTGCGGCCCGCCCGCTCGCATGATCGCGCAGCCGCCGCTCGCCACCCTGCGCATCACGGTCACCATTGTTGATGCCGATCGCCAGGCCAGGCCGGTGCCCCGGCACGAGCTGCTGATCAGCGAGAACCCGACGTCGGCCGCGCCGCGGCGCGCGATGACCTCGGCCGACGGCACCGCCGAGTTGCGGCTGAAGCCCGGCAACTACACGGTGGAATCGGATCAGCCGCTGAACTACCAGGGCAAGGCCTACCAGTGGGCGCAGACGCTGGACGTCGTGGCTGGGCGCGACACCCTCCTCGAGCTGACGGCCGGCAATGCCCTGATCGAAACGGCCGCGGCGTTACTGCCGATCGGCGGCACCACCGGCGGGCGGCGGGAAGGCAACGTCTCCGCCTTTGTCCTGGACTGGCAGGACAGCGTCGTGACGATCTGGAGCCCGACACGACGTGGATCGGGATTCCTGATTGACGCGCGCGGCCTCATCGCCACCAATCAGCGCCTGGTCGGCAAGGCCACGAGCCTGGAAGTGCAGCTGTCGCCGACCGAGAAGGTCGCGGCGCGCGTCTTGGCGTCGGATCCCGGGCGCAACGTCGCGATTCTCTGGATCGACCCGAAGGCCGTCGCGACGGCGCGGCCGGTGAAACTTGGTTACATCGACAGCGGCACCGCGGTCGTCGACCAGGACAAGGTCCTCGCCATCATGACGCCGGTCGACGACGAGAAGGGCATCACGACGGGCACCGTCAGCCGCGTCAACGCGCGGGCGATCTTCTCCGCCATCCGCATCGACGACGACAGCCTGGGCGCGCCGCTGTTCAACGCCGCGGGCGACGTGATCGCCATCACCACGGAAGAGGACGAGGGCGGTTCGAGCGCGGTGCGAGCGGTGCGGATCGACGAAGCGCGGACCGTAATTGCGGCGGCCGAGAAGAAGCTGCTGACGACCGAGGCGCCGGCAGCCACGCGCCTGCCGGTCGAGCCGCGGCGATCGTTCGACGACGAGGCCCTGAAGGCGGCCGCGCGCGCACGCACCGGAAGCCTGTCGCCCTACCGGGTGCCGGCGGCAGACTTCGACGTCAGCCTGATCACGCCGGTGCTCGTTTACGGCGCGCGCCACCAGGGGGAAGGCCTGACCGGCCGCGAGGGGGGCAGCCGCGAACGCCGCGCGGCCGACCTGCAGTCGTCGCTGCGGGCGCTGGGGGAGTTCGCCAACTGGGAGGACTACGTCCGGCGCTACCCGCCGGTGCTGCTGATCCGGGCCACCCCGAAGATGGTCGAAAGCTTCTGGACGACCATCGGCCGCGTCGCGGCACAGACGCAGGGCATCTCGCTCCCGCCGATCAAGCGCATCAAGGCCGGTTTTGCCGGAATGCGGGCGTTTTGCGGTGAAACCGAGGTGACCCCCATCCACCCCTTCAAGATCGAACAACGCATCGGCGAGAACGTCGCGATGTACGAAGGACTGTACGTGTTCGACCCCGCCGCCATGGGCCCGGACTGTGGCACGGTGAGGCTGACGCTGTTTTCAGACAAGAATCCGGACACGGGCGACACCCGCGTGATTGACGCGAAAATCCTCCAGCAGATCTGGCAGGACTTCGCCCCATATCGCGCCGCGGGGGGATTGCCCTGATACTGTAGGGCGAGAATGAAGACTCTGGTCATTGCTGAGAAGCCCTCCGTGGCGCAGGACATCGTCCGCGCGCTGACGGACGTGGCAGGCAAATTCGAGAAGCACGACGAACATTTCGAGAACGACACCTACGTCGTCACCAGCGCGGTGGGGCATCTGCTCGAGATACAGGCGCCCGAGGAGTTCGAGGTGAAGCGGGGCAAGTGGAGCTTCGCCAACCTCCCGGTGATCCCGCCGCATTTCGATCTCAAGCCGGTCGAGCGCTCCAAGGGGCGCCTCACCGCCGTGGTCCGGCAGGCCCGGCGCAAGGACGTGGATCAACTGATCAACGCCTGCGACGCGGGACGCGAGGGGGAGCTGATCTTCCGGCTGATTGAACAGTACGCGGGCGGCAAGGGGCCGCTCGGCAAGCCGGTTCGGCGGCTGTGGCTGCAATCGATGACACCGCAGGCCATCCGCGACGGGTTCACGGCGCTCCGCAGCAACGACCAGATGCACGGCCTGGCCGACGCCGCCCGCTCGCGATCGGAAGCCGACTGGCTGGTCGGTATCAACGGCACGCGCGCGATGACCGCCTTCAACTCGCGCGACGGCGGCTTCTTCCTGACGACGGTAGGACGGGTGCAGACGCCGACGCTGGCCGTGGTGGTCGAGCGTGAGGAACGCATCCGCCGGTTCATCAGCCGCGACTACTGGGAAATCCACGCCACCTTCCGCGCCGCGGCCGGTGACTATCCGGGCAAATGGTTCGACCCTGCGTGGAAGAAGAACGAAGAGGACGGCGAGCTGAAGGCCGACCGGGTCTGGACCGAGCGCGAGGCCCAGGCGGTCGCCGACGCGGTGCGCGGCCAGACCGTCGTCGTCACCGAAGAGGCGAAGCCGACCACGCAGGCCAGCCCCCTGCTCTTCGACCTCACCTCGCTGCAGCGTGAGGCCAACGGCCGCTTCGGATTCTCGGCCAAGGGCACGCTGTCGATCGCCCAGAGCCTCTACGAGCGGCACAAGGCGCTGACCTATCCGCGCACCGACTCGCGGGCCCTGCCGGAGGATTACCTGCCGGTCGCGAAG
>JBKJRJ010000211.1:0-14101 GCA_046594705.1 Vicinamibacterales bacterium | reverse complement strand
CGTGGATCATGCTCATCCCCGAGAGCCCGGCTTTCCCGATGCCCACGCCAAGGGCAGCCACGACCGCGAGGATCCATTCGCCAATCGACATGTGGGGTGTGGCCTTGCATCATACAGGCCTTGCAGATCCGGCGCGCTCGAAGCGCGCCTTGTACGAGAGGCGCAGGTCCAGGTTCCCCCTCGGTGGACAGCTGATCTGCGCCCCAAAAAAGCGACGGCGGCTACGAAGTGCTACATTACATGTAACCGGAGGAACGCCATGGCGACCGTAGCTCGATCGGCATCCCGCGACAAAGTCCGCGCCCACCGCATTCGCCTTCGTGAGCAGGGTCTTCGCCCTGTTCAAGTCTGGGTCGCCGATGTGCGTTCAAAGGCCTTCGCCCGTGCCGCGCATCGTCAGTCATTGGCCGTGGCCAAGAGTTCTCGGGCCCACGACGACCAGGCGTTTGTCGATGCGATCTCGGCCTGGGATGCGGAATGAGGCGGGGCGAAATCTGGACCGTCGCTGGCGGTGCCGCCTACACCGGCAAACCCCGTCCGGCCGTCATTATCCAAGACGACCGATTCGACGCGAACGATTCCGTCGTCGTGTGTCCTTTGACGACCGATTCGACTTCGGCGCCGATCTTCAGGCTCCCGATTCCATCGAATGTCCGGACAGGGCTCCGGGCACCCTGCCGACTGATGGTGGACAAGCTGACAGCGGTTCCACGCACGCGGCTGGGGACGCTCGTCGGCGCGCTAAGCTCGGACGAGCTGAAGGGGCTCAACCGGGCCGTCTTCGTGTTCCTGGGCCTGGCCGAGACAGAGGCGCCCCAGGAGTAAGCGTCACGCCACGCGCTCGAAAATCCGGCTCACCACTCAAAGACTTGTCGACGCGATCGTTCGGAAGTCGGATCCTGCATAATCACCCGGCTCGCCACGCCACACCGCCGGTTCGTCGGGACGATGGTCCGGCGTTGACGTCGAAGCCACTCGCTTCGGCCGCGTGTCACACCTTCACGAAGATGCGTTTGCGGTAGAGCAGCCAGACCGGAATGAAGCAGACCGCGGTGAAGCTGATCGAATAGGCAAAGGCGGCCCAGCCCCGATCCGGAATGCGCGCGAACACGTGCTTGAGTAAAAATGTGATCACGTCGGTCCGCGTGCCGCCCGATGTCAAGTGAATGTTGAACAACACCCCTGGGAGCAGCTCGCTGAACATGTAGGCGGCGATCGCGTTGGATCCGAATACCAGCCAGACCCAGGTCCAGCCGGTGCGCCAGCCTTTCTGTTCCACTGCCCAGAACACCAGCGTCAGCAGCGCCAGCGAGTAGCCGGCCGCGACCAGCACATACGAGCTGGTCCACATGTTCTTGTTCAGCGGAAACCACACCGCCCACAAATAGCCGAGCGCGAGACTGCCGGCGGCTGCCGCGGCCAACCCACTCGACCGCGCCGGAATCGATCGGCGTGTCCGCAGCCACAGTCCGGTGAGCACGCCGACCAGCGCGGTGCCGATCGCCGGCACATCGCCCAGCAGACCTTCCGGATCGCGAAGGTTGTGATCGGGCGTGTCGCGATAGAGGTGATAGGGAAACAGCTGCCGATCGAGCCACGACGCCAGGTTCTGGCGCACGTCCATGAACGGGATGTCGCGGCCGGGCAGACCCGCACCGGGCACCGGGATCCATCGCAGCAGGACCCAGTAGCCAGCCAGCGCGATCACCAGCGCCGCCGCCAGCGGCCACGCGCGCGGCTGCCATAAATACAGCAGCGACACCGCCAGGTAGCAGACCGCGATGCGCTGCAGCACCCCGTAGAAGCGCATGTGATCCAGCTCGAAGAAGGGGAAGCTGTTGACGATGATGCCGAGAACGCAGAGGATCGCCGCCCGCTGCACCGTGTGCCGCACGATCTGTCCGCGCGCCGCCCCGCGTGCGAGCCTGGCTTCGATGGCGAACACCGCCGAGACGCCCATCAAGAAGACGAAGCTGGGAAACACGAGGTCGGTGGCGGTCAGGCCGTTCCACTCGGCGTGGTTCATGAAGCCCCACGAGCCACCGCCGCCGTTGTTGTTGACCATGATCATGAAGGCGATCGTGATCCCGCGGGCGACGTCGAGCGACAGCAGCCTCGAGGGGGCGCCGGGTAAGGGTGGGGTAGACGCGGCCAATGTCTGTGTCAGGATGGGCTCGTTGCATACGGTATGCGGATTTGCGCCATTCGCCAAACCGCGTGATCGGGTCACCGGACGACGTTGGTCACAACATTGATCGGCTGTTCGCGCCGACTCGTCAGCCATGATGGCGAGGATGCGGCCTCCCGGCTGGCGCCAGGCGCGGCTGGCGCGACGCTCCGGTCGCCTGGCATGCCCCAAACAACGAGCCTCACGCACGTCGCAGTCCGGGGACGCCTCGGGTGCCGGCCGGCACGCCGGAATCCGCAGTAGACTCACGCCATGAGAGCACTTGCCGTGGCGCTGTCGATGGTGATGCTCGCCGCCGCGCAGGAGCCGCAGCCGCCCCGGGCGACGTTCAAGTCGACGGTCGATCTGGTTCCGGTGGACGTCAGCGTTGTCGACAAGACCGGCCGTCCAGTCCCCGATCTTACGGCGCAGGACTTCACCCTGTCGGTGGACGGCAAGCCGCGCACGATCGCATCGGCCGAATTCATCTCGATCGCAGTCACCGCCGAAGCGGTGCCCGCCAGGGCCATCGAGTACAGCTCGAACGCGGGCGCCGCCGGCGGCCGGCTGATCATGCTCGTCGTGGACGCCGACAGCATCGGCATCGGCCGCGGCAAGACGGCGCTCGAGGCCGCGCGGCGGTTTCTCGGCACGCTCAACCTCGCCGACCGTGTCGCGCTGGTGGTACTGCCGGGCGTCGGGCCCCAGGTGGAGTTCACGACCAATCACGCGCTGGTGCAGTCGATGCTCGCCAAGGTCGCCGGGCGCGGGACCGACGAACTGGGACCGCGGCGGGTCGGTCTCTCGGAAGCCCTGGCCCTCCAGGGCACCGACCGGACCGCGGTACGGGACATTGTCTCGCGCGAGTGCGGCGCCGACCCCGCCCCTACGCTGATCGAGAGTTGCCTGCAGCGGATCCAGGGCGAGGCGGCGCAACTGCTCATGTCGGTGCGCGAGCGCTCGCGCAACTCACTCGTCGCGCTGCGCGGCCTGTTCGACCGGATGGACACGGGCAATACCCCCAAGACGATCGTGCTGCTCTCCGAGGGGATGCTGCTCGATCGGCCCGCCGACATCGCGTGGATCGGCGCGCGCGCCTCGTCGGCGCACATCATCCTCTACGTGCTGCAGCTCGACACCTCCGAGATCGATGCCTCGTCCCAACGGCTGGCCCCGTCGCAGACCGCGGACAGGACCGTGTTGAAGCACGGCCTTGACCAGCTCGCGGCCCACGCGCGCGGCGAGGTCTTCAGAGTCTTCGGCGACGCCGACTTCGCGTTTGAACGCCTCGGGCGTGAGCTCTCGGGGTATTACCTGCTCAGCTTCAACCCGGAACCCGGCGACCGGGACGGGGCGCCGCATAAGATCAAGATCGACGTGCGGCGGTCGAACCTGCAGCTCCGTTCGCGGCGCGAGTTCAGCGTCGGGCCGCCCGTCGCGCTGACGACCGATGACATGGTGCGAGAGACGCTGCGCACGCCGATACTCGCCGCCGACATTCCGCTCAAGCTCACGACCTACACCTTCCAGGATCCCGCGTCGTCCAGGCTGAAGATCCTGCTGGCGGTGGAGATCGATCGGTCGCTGAACCCGCACGAGCGCGTCAGCCTCGGGTATGTGATGCTGAACGAGCGGGGCGAGCCGGGTGCGGGCCGCCTGCAGAAGACGGTCGAGGCGCCAATCGATTCTCTGCGACGAGTGCAGCAGTGGGCGGGTGCGGCCGTCGCGCTGCCGGGCACCTACACGGTGAAGGTTGCCGTCGTCGACGAAAGCGGCAGGCGCGGCAGCGTCGAGCGCACCATCATCGCCCGGTTGCATGGGTTCGGACAGCTGCACGCGACCGATCTCCTGCTCGCCGACAACACCGCGCAGAACGCGGGTGACGCGCCTCCGCCGGTGGCCGCCGATCTCGCCGGCGACGAGCTGTACGCCTACCTCGAACTGCTGTCCGAGGCGACCGAACAGCTCACGAACGCGACCGTCGTGATCGAGGTTTCGCAGAGCGAGGCCGGACGCGCGATCGTCAGTGCGCCGGCGCCGCTCCAGGCCGCCGAGAGGGCGGAAGGCCGCCGGCGCATCGCGGAAGCTGGGCTGCCGATTGGCCTGCTGCCTCCTGGTGAGTACGTCGCCCGGGCCGTCATCTCGGTCAGCGGGCGCAAGGTGGGACAAGGCATCCGGCCTTTTCGCGTGAGCCGGGCCGGTCCCCTCGTCGGCGCACGCGCGGGCTCTACCGTCCCGCTGAAGCCGGCGGCCCCCATCGCGTTCGCGTCGCGCATGGATGCGTTCGACCGATCGGCGGTACTCACGCCGCAGGTGCTCAGCTTCTTCTTCGAGCGGCTGAGCGCCATGGCGTCAGCGGATGCCGCGGCCCTGCGCCCCGCTATCGCGAGCGCCCGCGCGGGCAAGCTTGACGAAGCCGTAAAGTTGCTGCAGGAGACCGGTGACGACCGACTGGCGGCAGTGTTCCTCAAGGGCCTGTGGTCTTTATCGACCGGTGACCTGAAGGCCGCTGAGGCGCGATTCAGCGACGCCCTGCGCATGGACTCGAAGTTTCTCCCGGCGGCGTTTTACCTGGGGGCGTGCTTCGCCGCTGGCGGCCGCGATCGCGAGGCGGCCGGTGCGTGGCAGACCGCCCTCATCACGGAGTCGAACGCGCCGTTCGTCTACACGCTCCTCGGCGACGCACTGCTTCGCGTGCGCGACCTCGCGCCGGCGATCGACGTGCTGATGGAGGCGCGGGCCCTGTGGCCGGCGGACGACGACGTCGGCGTGAGACTGGCCACCGCGCTCGTCCGGGCGAACAAACAGGCCGACGCGCTGAAGGTGCTCCAGCCGTATCTGGACGCGCATCCCGCGGATCAGGATTGGCTGTTTCTCGCGATGCGGGCCCTCTACGAGGCGCGAACCGCGAAGCGGGTGATCGAAACCGACGCCGCTGACAAAGCCCGTTTCGTCAAGTACGCGGAAGCGTATGTCGCGGCCCGGGGTCCACAGCAGGAGTTGGTCGATCAGTGGCGAAAATATTTTGACCCGCCGCGGTAGAGCCGCTGGGGCCACTCACGCGAGCGCACCCACAGCGTCGAGCAAAGTCGATCCGACGTCCGCCTCGATCTTGAGCGCCGCCAGGTCATCGCCGCGAGTGCGGCCGCGATTGACGATGGCGATGGGCAGGCCGGCCTGGTGGGCGAGGCGCACCAGACGGAAGCCCGAGTAGACCATCAGGGACGAGCCGGCGACGAGCATTGCGTCCGCGCGCGCGAGCGCCTCACAGGCGTGCGCATAGTCCTCGCGCGGCACGTTCTCGCCGAAGAAGACGACGTCGGGCTTGAGCAGGTCGCCGCATCGCTCGCAGCGCGGCGCCACGAACGATTCGATGATCGGGCCGTCGATATCGGCATCACCGTCCGGAGCCGTCGCCGCCTCAGCCCGCCACGACCCATTAGCCGCAGCGATGGTCTTCTGGAGATCCGCGCGGCTGGTGCGATCGCCGCAGCCGAGGCAGACGACGAGGTCGAGACGGCCGTGAAGGTCGAGCACCATGCGGCTGCCCGCGCGCTGGTGCAGACGGTCAACGTTCTGCGTCACGAGCTGAAGCAGCGTGCCGGCATCTTCCCAGAGCGCGAAAGCACGGTGCGCGTCGTTGGGCCCGGCGCTCGTGAAACGCGGCCATCCGGCGTAGGCGCGCGCCCAGTACCGGCGGTAGACCGCCTCCTGCGTGCGAAACGCCTGGATCATCACCGGCGGCCGCCGCTTCC
The DNA here is from genome assembly GCA_046594705.1 of Vicinamibacterales bacterium. GTDB lineage: Bacteria > Acidobacteriota > Vicinamibacteria > Vicinamibacterales > 2-12-FULL-66-21 > JAICSD01. Next base: position 8,179 of record JBKJRJ010000211.1, on the reverse strand, counting down.
ACTCGCCGTGCTCATCGCGGTAGTCGGGGATGCCGGAGGCGGTGCTGCACCCGGCGCCGGTGAGCGCGAACACGCGCTGATGGCGCGCCATCCAGCGCGCCATTACCTGATCTTGACGGCCCAGATGGGACTCCCCTTGTAGCCGGCATCCACCGTGAGCCCGAAGTACTCGTGACTCGATTCAGGCTTCCAACGGCCCGTCTTTGCGTCAGCCGAACCGACCACCACCTTGAAGAGCCCGGCCGTCTTCGTCGCTGCCGTGACGATGGCCACAGATTTCCAGTCCTGCGGTGTCGCGCTGCTTGGACTGCCGATCGAGCCGTTCCCGCCAAGTCGATAACCGTGCCACTCGATGCCCTTCAAACTGGTCACCGGGAACTCGGGGATGTTCACATAGACCGGACCGACATCGGTCACGACGGGGATGTCGTATTCGGGGAGCTCTGGATACAGGCGGGGCCCATACGTCGTGGCCAGCGTGCCGAGCTTGCGCATTTCCACGAGGGTGCCGCCGGACTGCATGAAGATCCCGGACTGTGTGATCTCGGGGGTCCCGCCCGCCGTGTTGCACCCGGTAGCCGTCAGCAGGACTGTCAGCACAAGCGGAAGAACGCGTGAATGTGGCAAAGCAGGCCATTTTCAACGTTCCCGAACAGCGTGGCAAGGTACTTCTGGGACAGGGGTCTGGCCCGGCCCCGATCGTCCGCCCCTTGTTCATTAGGGCGGGGGGATAGCCTCCGTGATACGGTGGCGTTGCTTCTTGAGTCCCTACGGCATGGTGCCGCAGCCTCCCCGGAGGCGCGGAGGCTCGCCCGTGATCCCCACCCAGCGTGTGCCCGAAGCGGTCGTTGTCACCAATCGCGGCGGATTCATCCAATCCATGAACGGCGCGGCCACGACGTTACTTGGCCTGCCGCCGGCCAGCCACGCACAGCCGGGACAGATCGGGTTGTTTTTCGTGAAAGGGCGCGTGGCGCTCCGCTCAGCGCTACGGGAGGTGCTCGTCGGCGGGCCGGCCGTGCTGAGACCTGCGTCGATCCAGCCAAACGGGCGCGGCCTGATGGCGCTGACCGTCAGCATCACGGGACTCGACGAGGGATTCCGCTGGGTGCTTCGCCCGCCGGTCAGCCTCCCGCGGACGGCCTCACGTGATGCCGCCACCCGCCGCCGCTGAGATCTCCGCCGGGCTCGCGGCCCTCTCAAGGTTGAGGGCGCGTTGCACTTCCCGGACGAGGTCGTCCGGCATCAGGGGCTTGGACAGGAAGCCATCCGCCCCGACCTCGAGCGCACGGCGCCGATGCTCTGGAAACGCATGGGCGGTCAGCATGTAGATCGGGATGTCGCGGGTGAGCGGATTCGCCTTGAGCCGGAGGGTGGCCTCCCACCCGTCCATGCCGGGCATCGAGGCATCCATCAGCACCAGCGCGGGACGCCGCTCGCCGATACGCTCAATCGCCTCCCGACCGTCCTGCGCCGTCATGCAGGCAAATCCCGCAAACTCCAGGCAGATCGTATACATGAGGCGCGCATCACTGTTGTCATCGACGAGCAGGATGAGGGGAAGTGGCGGCGGGCTCCCGGTGATGTCCGCACGGAGAGCGGCGAGTAGCGGCGCCTCGCCGTCGCCGAGAGGCAAAGGGCTCCAGCTCGTCATCGAGGCGGACCCGATGACAGGGGATTCGAGCCGCGTCTGCCCGATACGCTGGTCAGCGGCGCGAACGGTTGGGGGCCTGCATGGGATACACATTGGGGCGCGAGCCGCGGCGCGTGAGGAAGATGGCGAGATTGATACAACGGCGCCTGGCGGAATGCATCGATCCGCGTCAGGTTTGAGATCATCTGACGCGCAAACGTTGGTGGACAGCACGACACGTGCCGCACAACCTGACGAGGTGGCTGACCTCGGCGGCTAAATGGTGATCACGTTCAGCATGTAGTCGACAATCAGGTCAGCGGCCGTGTCGAGCAGCAGGAGATGTTGCCCGACGACGCGGTATTCGAGTGGATCGGGCAGCGCCGGCAAGTTGAGCAGCAGGTTGCCCGGCATCGTCGGTTTCGGCTGATTCTCCGGGTACTTCGCGTTCACCTTGAACGCCACCGTGCCGGGCGCCGGCCCATCGTCCTTGAGCACCTCCTTGGCGTCGCGGCCGGCGTCCCCTTTCATTTCGGGCGCCAGCAGCCGGCGGAAGGCCTGGCGAGTTTCGGGAACGAAGATGTCGCCCTGTTTGGCGTCCGCCCTCGCAGACTGGATCCTCACCGCCAGCGCGGCCGTCTGCGCGGCGACCTGCTCGGCCGTCCGGTTGACCTTCTGCGCCGCATCGCCCTTGGCAAGGTCCTTGTACAGCGCGGCGTACTTTTCAACGCGCGCCTTGAAGTCGGCCATGACCGCGGCACTGGGATTGACGGCCGGGTCGGTGCTGGTGTTTGCCGCGGCCTTCTGCGCCGCCTGCGTTGAGGTCTGCGAGGTTGTGGATGGCGGGGTCGAACGAGCGCACCCGACGGCCAACATCGCAACAAACAGTAGTGCGCTGATTTTCATGGTGACGCCTCCAGGAGCGGGTTTCTTTGGCCAGCCGTTACATGATTTGTACCGGCTCACGGTTACTGACTCGTCCTTTGGTGTCAGCCAGGCGGGTCGCCAGAACAGCGACCCGCACGGTAGCGTCCCTGACAATTCCCTACAGCAACGCCACCAACATCGACCGGAGGCGCTCCGCAACGGCAACGCGCCCGCCGCGGCAGGGCGCTGACGACTATCGCGTCAGCGGACCGTCATGCCTGGGTAATCGCCTTCAGATCGGCGTGGACAGCGCCATCAAATTGGCCCGCGGAGTCCCGTCGTCGTCGAGCGCATGACCGAGCAGGCGCCGCAGCTCCGCGACCAGATGCGCCGGCACGCAAGGCTTGGACAGGATTACCCGCATCTCCACATCGCGCGCGCGCAGGTGGACTTCCGTGTCCCAGTGGGCGGTCAACCCGATGATCGGCACACTGCGCGTGCGAGGATCCGCGCGGAGCGCAACCGCCAGGGCGAACCCGTTCATGCCGGGCAGCGTGATGTCGGTCACCACCGCGTCGGGGGGATCGCTGACGGCATGCGGCCATGCGTCGGCCCCGTCGGCGATCCCAATCGCCTCGAAACCTGCCGCGGTCAGGAACTCGACGTATCCACTGAGCGTATTCGGATCGTCTTCCACGACGAGGACGCGACTGGGCATGGTGCCGCCATCAAGCAAGGGCAGCGCCAGCCCATCCCGCTGAATTACGGTGATCTTCACAAGCGCCGCCTCGGTGGTGGGCTAGAACAGCACGCTGAGGTTCAAAACTGTTCGCGAGACTGCCGGCCTCAACCCTGGCGTTCGGGTGGTCGCAGCCGCGGAATTCGAGCGCCGCCATCCGGCCATGAACCCGCCCACGTTCACTGGTAGAGAAGGTACGGCGTGCGGCTCTCCCGAAATGCCGCGGCCTGCCGGTCCCAGTCGTCGAGCAGCGCCGCGAGCTGTCCGCCTTCGATGGCCAGCCTCACCCGGTCGGACCCGGTCAGACGATCGATGGTCCCGCTCCAGGCGAACTCGGCCGGATGCTGCCGCCGGATCTCGTCGATCAGCAGCAGCGCGGTGCGAACCGGCCGGTAGGTGTGGTGGTCGGTCACGAGGAAGCGGATGCCGGGGATCGTCTGTCCCTTGAACTTCGCCGCCGTGGCGGACATCGTCAAGGTGATGGCTTCGAACCGGACGCCCGGCAGCCGCTGGGCGTTCATGACGCGCGCCACCTGCGCGGCATTCAGCCAGGCAGCGCCGATCTGCTCGAAGGGCCGATCCGTGCCACGTCCCTCGGTCAGGTTGGTGCCTTCGAAATAGACCGACCCTGGGTAGCTCGTGAGCGCCGCCAGCGAACGCAGATTGGGAGAAGGGTTCACCCAGGGCAGACCGGTCTCATCGAGCCGCCGCGCGCGAGTCCAGTTCGCGACCCGCGCGACGATCAGCTCGACGCCGATGCCGTACTTCTGGTTGAACAGCGTCGCCAGCTCGCCCACCGTCATGCCGTGCCGTGCCGGGATGGGATACATCCCCACGAACGACGTGAACCGCGGGTCGAGCAGCGCTCCCTCGACGATGTCGCCGCCGATCGGATTGGGTCGATCCAGGACGACGAACGGAATCCCTTTCTTGGCCGCGGCCTGCATCGACAACGCCATGGTGGAGACGTAGGTCCAGGTGCGCCCGCCGACTTCCTGAAGGTCGTAGACCAGCACGTCCACGTCCTGCAGCATCTCGGGCGTGGGCCCGCGATCTTCGGCCTTGTAGAGCGAGAAGATGCGGACGCCGGTGCGCGGATCGGATTCGTCCTCCACTGTCGCGCCGGCGTCGGCGTCGCCGCGGATGCCGTGCTCGGGCGCCAGCAGAGCGACCAGTTTGAGGTCCTTGTGCGCCGCGATCAGATCGATGTCCGTGGCCCGCGATCGGTCGATGCCGGTGTGGTTGGTGATGAGGCCGACGCGCTTCCCGCGGAGCGCGGCGGGCACGTCGGCGAGGAATACCTCGATGCCGGGCCGCACCGGCGCCGGCGGGACCTGCGCCTGGAGCACGGCCCCCAGCAGCACCAGGCCCGGCACCAGCAGGCGCGTGGCGAACAGACGTGTCATGGGCGGGCCGCCTCGCGGCTGCCGCTCGTCGCGGTGTGGCCGAGCGTCATCGCGGCAAAGACGATCGTCAGCACGCAGCACACCACCATCGTGATGAAGACTCCGTTCCAGCCCCAGTGATCCGCGATCCAGCCGACCCCGCTGCCGGCGATGGCGGATCCAAACACGTATCCGAAGAAACCGGTGAAGCCCGCCGCCGTTCCGGCGGCTTTCTTGGGGACCAGGTCGAGTGCGTGCAGGCCGATGATCATGATCGGGCCGTAAATCAGGAAGCCGATCGCGATCAGCGCCGCATAGTCGATCCACAGCGGTCCGTTGAGGTTGAGCCAGTAAACCACCACCGCCACCAGCGTCAGGGACATGAACAGCATCGTCGCGGGCGCGCGCCGGCTCTTGAATACCTTGTCCGACATCCAGCCGCAGGCGATGGTGCCAGGGATGGCGGCGTACTCGTAGAGCGACCACCCGAGGCTCGACTGCTGAAAGGAGAAGCCCTTGGCCGTTTCCAGGTAGGTCGGGATCCAGTTGACGACGCCGTAGCGGACGAAATACACGAACGCATTGGCAAACGCGAGCGCCCACAAGTAGCGATTCGGGAGGACGTGCTCGAAGAAAATCTCGCGGAACGTGAAGGTGCGCTCGTGATCGGCGCTGTAATCGGGCGGGTAGTCGTTGCGGTATTCCTCGATCGGCGGCAGACCGCAGGACTGCGGCGTGTCGCGCATCAGGAAGAAGACGATGACCGCGGCCACCGCGGCCACCATCGCGTTGAAGTAGAACTTGGCGCCCCAGTCGTGGAACAGCGTGACCCCAAGCAGGGCCAGATTGGCCACCAGCGCGCCGCCGACATTGTGCGAGACGTTCCAGAACGACACCGCCAGCCCGCGCTCGCGCGTGCTGAACCAGTGCACCAGCGACTTGCCGCAGGGCGGCCAGCCCATCCCCTGCACCCAGCCGTTGAGGGTTTGCAGCAACACCAGGATCGCCAGCGAGCTGTAGATCGACTTCACCAGCCCGCTCGCGGCCATGATCCCGCAGGACAGGATCAGGCCGAGGGGCAGGAAGTACCTGGCGTTGCTGCGATCCGAGACCGAGCCCATCAGGAATTTCGAGAGGCCGTAGGCGATGGACAGCCCGGTCAGGGCCGTGCCGAGCTCCGCCTTGGAATGCTGCGGGTACTCGCGGAGGATGTCGGGGATCGCCAGGGCCAGGTTGTTGCGCACCAGGTAATAGCCCGCGTAGCCGAGGAAGATTCCGGCAAACACGCGGCGGCGATTGTGGCGATAGCGGCGATCGAGCTCGGTGTCCGGCACGGCCGTGATTATACGGCCCGCCGAGCCGACGCGGCGGAAGCATCCAATCGCCCCCACCGATGGCGGTGGCCCTAGCGCGGATCCAACCGGGGCTCCCGGCCGACCCCCAGCGCATCGGCGACGCGGTTGATGTAGTTGAACCACGAGGCAATCAGCGTGATCTGCAGGATGCCGCGATCGTCGAATCCCTCCGCGCGCAGCCGGTCGTGGAAGGCCGGATCGATCTGCGTCGCGTCGCGCGTGAGCTGTTCCACGAACTCGAGCATCACGCGATCCTGGCTGGAGATGGCAGCCGAACGGTAGTCGCGCGCGAGCGCGTCCACCAAGGCCTCGTCGAGCGTCACTCTACGCAGAAACTCTGCGTGCGACTCCAGTCAATACTGGCACCGGTTGATGGCCGAGACGACCGTCGTGATCATCTCGTGCTGGCGGCGCGTCAGCGGCAGCTCCGGCGACATCAGCGCGCCGAAGGTGGAGAAGGCATGACGCATGGCCTCGGGGATCAGCGAATGGGAGGCGACGATGCCGTCGGTGTCCTTGTGCTCGGGATGGGTGGGTTGCCGGTACTCGGCCGGGTACAGCGCGCGCTGCGCGGCCGCCGCGTCCCGCAGGGCCTCGTCGTCGTCGAAGGAAATCGTTCGGATCCAGGTCATGGCGGGATTCTACGGCATCCCGGCCAGGCCGACGCAGGCCGCCTCAAATCCTCAAGAAGATTCGGCGGCGGTACAGCCACAGCAGGATCAGCCAGAACACGACGACGACGCCCAGCCCGCGGAGCACGGGCTCGAACGGCGCGCCAAAGATCGCAAATGGCGCCGGACCGAAATGCCGCACCAGCGCCGACGACACGAAGTGCTCGATCGTCCCGCTCATGACGTAGGCGGCGATCGAGTTCGCGCCGATCACCAGGAGCGGGAACGACCAGCGCCGCCACCCCTTCCAGTCGATGGCCGCATACAGCACCGCCAGCATCAGGATCACGAGGCCGCCGCTGTAGAGGGTGTAGGACGAGGTCCAAATCCGCTTCACGATCGGACTGACGTGCAGCCACTGCAGCGCAAGACCGAGCGCGGTGAGCGCGGCGCCGCCGAGCACCAGGCCCTTCAGCTTCACTTCGGCCGGCCGCGCCGTGCCAAGCCATCGGCCCGCCCACAGCCCGAGCATCATCGTCGCCAGCGTCGGCACGAAGCTCAGCGTCGACCAGCCGCCGCCGTTGAAGCGGAACGGCGTCTCGCGCGGAAACAAGTTCAGGAACCAGACGTCGAACGCCCACGAGAGATTCGAGTTCTTGTTGAAGTGCGAGAGAAATCCCGAATAGAGATGCGGCCAGCTGGCCGGTACGCCCACCTGCGTGTAGTCGAAGCCGGGCCCCGGCAGCGGATGGAGGACGAAGGCGGCCCAGAAGCCTGACAGGATGAGGATGAACGCGATCGCCTGCACGCGAAGCGACGCGAAGGCGAGCAGGAACAGGACGGGATAGCCAAGGCCGATCTGGCTGAGCGTGTCCTCGAACGTCCAGTAGGTGTGGGGGCGTTCCAGGGAGCGGAGAAAGATGCCGAGCAGGACGAGGGCGACGCTGCGCCATGCCGCGTGGCCGAGCATGCGCGCGAAGGGTTCACCGCGGGCGCGGCGTGCCGCGATCGAGAAGGGCAGTGACGCCCCGGCGAGAAAGGAGAACGCCGGCTGGATCAGGTCGTGGAGGGAGCAGCCCTGCCAGGGCACGTGCGTCGTGTGGAAGGCGACGAACGCCCAAAGGCGGCTCCCCGGATAGGCGGTCTGCAGTGTCCAGAGCCGCATCGCCTCGGCCAGCATCAGCAACATCACGAAGCCGCGGAAGGCGTCGAGCGAGGCCAGGCGCGCCTTGGGGTCGGGGACGGCGCTGTTCATGCGCGGATTCTACTGCGCCCGGCGCGCGGTAACGCAGGCGCGTGGCGATCGGAAGCGACGTTGCGGTCGCGGAGCTCGGCGTCGTCGTCGCGTGGTTTCCATGCGCGATCCTCGCGGCTCGGATACACTGGAGGGGAGGGACATACCATATGGCGGAGTTTCCAGAGAGCAAGCAGTGCGTCGAATGCGATGGAACGATGGATCGGCGTCATGGCACGCTGCCGGCCGAGCGGACCGCGAACTCGGTGCCGGCGGACCTCCGGCGCATTCCAAACGCGCAGGTGGCTGAAATCGGCACCTACTACCGGTGCCTCAAGAACGGCACGCACACGGT
>JBKJRJ010000430.1:0-2557 GCA_046594705.1 Vicinamibacterales bacterium | reverse complement strand
ACGGTGCGGCGCGACTCGGAGAGCGGCACCCGCGGCTGGCGGCCATCTCGTGCGGCGGCTTCCATGTCGGCAATCTCGCCGGCGAACGGCGGCTCGGGATCGAATGGCAGCGTTTGGATCTCCTCGCCGGTCGCGAGCAGCAGGCGGCTCATCGAGTCGGTACGGAAGGGACGATTGATCCGCAGCGCCGCGCTGGTGCCGATCACTTCCATCTCGGCGCGGAGCGGGCCGCGGAAGCCCGAATCGAACTGGGAGACGCTGCCGTCGGCAAATCGCATCATCCCGGCGAACTCCAGGTCGACCCCCGCGTCAGAGGCATGCTGCCAGCCCGTGACTTCGACCGGGGCGGCGCCAGCGAGGAAGCAGCTGTAGCTGACGGGATAGCACCCGACGTCCCAGAGCGAGCCCCCCCCGAGCGCGGGATCGAGCCGGACATCCCCCACGCGCGTGAGCGGGAAGGTGAACGCGCCCTTGAACCCGCGCACCTCGCCCAGCCGCCCGCCCGCCACGACGGTCGCGGCCGCATGCGTGAGCGGATGATGCCGGTACATGAACGCCTCCGTGGCGACGCGGCCCGCCCGCCTGGCGGCGGCCTCGATCCGATCGACGTCTTCAACCGAGAGCGCGAGCGGCTTCTCACACAACACGTGCTTTCCGCCTTCGAGGCAGCGCACCGTCCACTCGACGTGCAGGCTATTGGGCAGGGCGATGTAGATGACATCGATGGCGGGGTCGTCGATGAGTGCCTCGTAGGAGGCCAGGGCGCGCGGAATCGACCATTCGGCCGCATACCCCTGCGCCCGATTGAGCGTTCGGCTCGCGACCGCGGCGACCTCGCTACGGGCCGACGCCCTGACCGCCGGGATGATCATCCGGTTGATACGCGCAGTACTGAGAAGGCCCCAACGAAGACGTGACATTCCCCGATCCTACCGGAGGAGTAGAATTCGCGCACGGGCTCCAGAGAAGCCCACCGCCCAGAGCCTGCATGCCCGAGATACATGGAATCCGATCGACACGGGTGGTGCTGCCGTCCGGCATGCAGCCGGCGACCGTGTGGATCCGCGATACCCGCATCGACCGTGTCGTCCTCGACGCTTCCCGGCCTTCCGGCAGCGTCGTCCGCGACGTCGGCGGTCTCGTCGTCATGCCGGGCCTCGTGGATACCCACGTGCACGTCAACGAGCCCGGCCGGACCGACTGGGAAGGCTTCGACACCGCTACCCGGGCGGCCGCGGCCGGCGGCATCACCACGATCGTGGACATGCCACTCAACAGCGTCCCCGCGACGACGACGCGGTGGGCGCTCGACGCGAAGCGCTACGCGGCGCGTGATGCGCGCGTCGAGGTGCTTTTCTGGGGCGGCGTGGTGCCGGGCAACGCCGGCGACCTCGAGGCGCTCGCGGACGCGGGTGTGCCCGGCTTCAAGTGTTTTCTCTCGCCCTCCGGTGTCGTGGAGTTCGCGTGCGTGGGCGAAGCCGATCTGCGCGAGGCGCTGCCGGTCCTGCAGCGACTCGGGCGCCCGCTGCTGGCGCACGCGGAGTGGCCGCCCGCGCTGAAGCCGATTCCCGCCCTGAGCGATCCACGGGCGCACCAGACGTGGCTCGCGTCACGCCCGCCGGCCGCGGAGGTGGCAGCGATTACCCTGCTCATCTCGCTGGCGCGGGAGTTCCGCGTCCCGATCCACATCGTCCACCTCGCCGCCGCCGAGGCCGTGCCGATGCTCCGTTCGGCGCGGTTGGAGGGGCTGCCGATCACCGTCGAGACGTGTCCGCACTATCTGACCTTCTGCGCCGAGGAGATCGCCGACGGAGCGACGCTGTTCAAATGCGCCCCGCCGATTCGCGGTCGCGACAACCGCGACGCGCTGTGGCGGGCTTTGGCGGAGGGCGACATCGATCTGATCGCCACGGACCATTCCCCGTGTCCGCCGGCCCTGAAGGGAGAACACGGCGACTTTGTCCAGGCCTGGGGTGGGATTGCCGGTCTCGAGCTCAGTCTGCCCGTGGTGTGGACCGCCGCGCGCGCACGCGGCCTGCCGGTCGAGCGGCTGGCGCAGTGGCTCTCGGCCGCGCCGGCGCGCCTGGCCGGCGTGGCGGCGCGCAAGGGCTCGATTACGCCGGGTCATGACGCGGACCTGGTCATCTGGGATCCGGAGGCTGAGTTCCGGGTTGACGCCCGCCGCCTGCATCAGCGTCACAAGCAATCGCCCTACCACGGCCTGTCGCTGTCCGGCCGCGTGATCGAGACCTGGGCGCGGGGGCGGGTCGTGTATCGTGTCGGTGAGGACGCCCATGAGTGAATTCACACACCTCATCGATCTTGCGTCCGCCCGGCTCGGCGGCCAGGTCATCGCCGCGAACGACGATTTCTTCGCGGAGAAGGACAACCTGCTCAAGCCCGCGGCGCCGGTCTTCATCCCCGGCAAGTACACCGACCGTGGCAAGTGGATGGACGGCTGGGAGACGCGGCGCCGCCGGACGCCGGGCCACGACTGGTGCATCATCCGGCTCGGGCTGCCGGGCATCATTCACTCCTTCGTCGTCGACACGGCGTT
>JBKJRJ010000354.1:0-5352 GCA_046594705.1 Vicinamibacterales bacterium | reverse complement strand
CCATCAGTCGAAGACACTCGAGGTCCTGGCCGAGGCCATCGTGCCTGGCTCGACCGGCGCCAGGGTCGGGCCGTTCATCGACCAGCTGCTCGCGGTGGACTCGGCCGCGAATCAGGGTGCGTTTCTCAGTGCGCTGGGCGCGTTCGACATGACCGCGATCGCCCGCCACGGCAAGGCGTGGGTCGCCATCACGCCAGCGCAGCAGGACGCGCTGCTGCGGGACGCGTCCACGGCGGACGGCAAGCGTTCGGCCCTGCGGGGGCACTTTCAGAACCTGAAGGACTGGATCGCCGGCGCGTATTACTCGTCGGAGACCGGCATGCGCGAACTCGGATGGGACGGCAACGTCTTCCATGCGCAGTTGCCCGGGTGCACGCACCCCGGCGGCCACCAGGACTGACCGCGTCAACGAGGATCATCATGCAGACGACGAGATTCGATGTGATTGTGGTGGGCTCCGGCGCCTCCGGCGGGTGGGCGGCGAAGCGCTTGTCCGAGGCCGGCATCAAGGTCGCGCTCCTCGAAGCGGGGAAGCCGCAAGGCAGCGCCGACTTCAAGGAGCACGTACCGCCATACGACTTGACCTATCGGGATCTGGCGAGCGAGCTGATCCGCCGCACGCGCCCCCGGCAGCGCGACTGCTATGCCTGCCGCGAGTGGAACTACAAGTGGTTCGTCAACGACGTCGACGAGCCTTACACCACGCCGGACGACAAGCCGTTCAGCTGGCAGGGCCGCACGCGCGTCGTCGGCGGGCGCACGAATGTCTGGGGCCGGCAGTCGTACCGGTTCAGCGAACAGGATCTGCACGGCAAGTCGTTCGACGGATACGGCGAAGACTGGCCGATTTCGTACAAGGATCTGGCGCCGTACTACGACCTCGTCGAGGACTACGTCGGCATCTCGGGGCAAGCCGAGAACGTGCCGGAGCTGCCCGACAGCCGCTTCCATCCGGCGATGCCGATGAGTTGCGCGGAGACGCAGCTCCGCACGCGCGTGAAGAGCAAGCTCGGCTGGACGGTGACCATCGGGCGCGCGGCCAACATCACGCGGCCGATCAATGGCCGCGGCGCCTGCCACTACTGCGGGCCCTGCGAGCACGGCTGCGTGACGCAGTCGTACTTCAATGCCGCCTTCACCACGGTCGCCGATGCGCTGAAATCTGGCAACACGACGCTCATCACGGACGCGATGGTCTATCGGGTATTGACCGATCCATCGACACACAAGGCCACCGGCGTCATGTACATCGACCGCGTGACGCGCGAGGTGCGGGAAGTGCGGGCCCGGGCGGTGCTGGTCTGCGCGCAGGCGCTCGAGTCGGCGCGCATCCTCTTCAATTCAGCGGAGGGCGGCCTCGCCAACTCGAGCGGCGTGCTCGGACACTACCTGATGGATCACACGTGGGTGGCCGGCGGCGCGCGCGCGGAGTTTCCCGACGCACCCGCCCCCAAGCCGTCGCTCGGCGCGCCGCGGCGCCCGAACGGGCTCTACACGATCCGGATGAAGAACACGATCAACGGGCCTCGCGAGAAGAATTACCTGCGCGGCTTCGGCTTTCAGGGCGGCGGCTCGACGACCTTCCGCATGAACGCGCCCGGCTACGGGGCGGCCTTCAAGAAGGGCGTTCTCGATCCGCTCACCACGGTCAACCTGGTCGGGTTCGGCGAGGTGCTGCCGCGCTTTGACAACTTCGTCGCGCTCGATCCCAGGATCGTCGACAAGTTCGGGATTCCCGTGCTGCGCATCACGATGTCGTGGGGGGAGAACGAGAAGGCGATGATTCCCGACATGGCCGTGAGCGCAATCAAGATGCTCGAGGCCGCTGGGGCCAGGAACATCGAGCCATTCACGGTGCTCGACCGCGTGCCGGGTTACGGCATCCACGAGATGGGCACCGCGCGGATGGGACTCGACCCCAAGACGTCGGTGCTCAACGGGTTCCTGCGGACGCACGACATCGACAACCTCTACGTGATGGACGCCTCGTCGTTCGTGTCAGGCGGCTGCCAGAATCCGACCTTGACGATCATGGCGCTGGCCGTGCGCGGGTGCGATCACCTGATGGAAGAGATGAAGCGGGGCAACGTGTAGCGGCGACTGCCGCCGGACATCGTCCCGATGTCCCTGCTTGATCGCGCCGGAAGGCGCAAGTACACTGGCTGGATAGGGATGCGCCGGACCGCGGTCCGGAACCTGTGCAAGCCCAGCCTACGAACCGCGTCAGGGCCGGAAGGCAGCAGCGCTAAGTAGACCCTGTGCTGTGCCGCAGGATCTCCGGATCGCGGTCGGGCGCATCTCAACCATTCCCGTGGCCTTTCAAGTCCTTGCTCGCAAATGGCGCCCGCAGCGGTTCGATGACGTCATCGGCCAGCGCGGCGTCACGCAGACGCTCCGCAACGCGATCAGCGCGAAGCGCATTGCCCAGTCGTTCGTCTTCTCCGGCCCACGCGGCGTCGGCAAGACCACGACCGCGCGCATTCTCGCGCGCGCCTTGAACTGCGAAAGCGGCCCCACCGCGGATCCCTGCGGCAGCTGCGACGCCTGTGTCGAGATCACCCAGGGCCGCGACATGGACGTCCTCGAGATCGACGCCGCCACCAACACTCAGGTCGACAAGGTTCGCGACGTCATCATCACCGGTCTCGGCATCGCGCCGGTCCGCAATCGCTACAAAATTTTCATCATCGACGAAGTCCACCGTTTGTCGCCGCAGGCGTTCGACGCGCTGCTGAAGTCGATCGAGGAACCGCCGCCCCACGTCGTCTTCATGATGGCGACGACCGAGATCGGCAAGGTGCCGCCGACGATCCAGTCGCGCTCGCAGGTGTTCGAGCTGAAGGCGATCGGCGTGAAGCAGATCGCCGACCAGCTGCGCGCCATCGCGGCGGCCGAACAGCTGGCCGTGGACGAGGGCGCGATCATGCTGATCGCCCGAGCCGGCGACGGCAGCATGCGCGACGCCCAGAGCGCCTTCGACCAGGTCATCGGGTTTGCCGGGACCACGATCTCGGCCGAGGACGTCGCGACCGTGCTGGGGCTGGTGCGGCGCGATCTGCTGATCGGGATCGCCGACGCCGTCGCCAGCGAAGACGCGGCCGCCCTGTTCGACCTTGCCGGACGCGCCGTCGAATCGGGCTACGACCTCAAGCTGGTGGTGCGCGAGCTGGCGCGCCTGACGCGCGACTTGCTCGTTCTGTCGATTGACCCGGCGCGCGTCTCCGACCCCGAGATTGCCGCCGAGGCGGAACGCCAGTCACTGCTCGACCTGTCGCGCCGCTTTTCGGGCGAGGACCTGATGCGCGCGTTCGACGTGCTGAGCAAGGCCGAGTTCGACATCCGCAACTCGATGCAGCCCCGCTATCACCTCGAGATGGCGCTGCTGCGCTGGCTCCACCTGCGCAAGCTCGTGCCGCTGACCGACCTGATTCAGCAGATGCAGTCGGGCGCGCCGGTGGGTCCGGCCGTGCGCTCGCTCGCGAGCCCGTCAATACGGCCACCCGTCAGTGCACCGGTTGAATCACCGGTGGGGAACCCGATGGCACCCCCCGGAAGTTCCCCGAAGGGTTCCCCCGCACTGGGCGCGTCGAAGGCCGCCACCGTCAAGGCGATCGAAGCCAAGCGCACGGTGGCCCCCGCGGCCCCGGCCGCGGTAAACGAGGGGGCCGACGCGGGTCCGAATCTCAAGGCGGTCGATCCATCGCAGCTCAAAGACGCCTTCCTCGGCGAGATCCGCAAGGTGAAGAAGTTCTTCTACGGCACCGTGGTGGCCCAGGCGCAGCGCATCGAGTTCGAGGGCGACACGGTGGTGTTCGTGTTCGGTCCACAGCACCGGGCACTCCGTGTGCAACTGGAGCAGAACCGTCCGTGGCTGGAGGCGGCCGCCAGTCAGCTGGCGGGCCGCAGGATGTCGGTCACGGCCGCGGAAGGGATGGGCGCCGCCGCACCGGTCGCCGCGCGAGGCGCATCGGGCGCCGGCGGTGGCGCCGCGCCGGCGGCTGCCGAGGCGGGCGGGCCGGACCGGCAGCAGTCGCTCAAGGACCGCGCCTTGTCCGATACCGGCGTGCAGACCATGCTCGACGTGTTCGCCGCCGAAATCAAAGACGTCGAGGAGATGTAAGGACCATCGATATGAACATCCAGCAGATGATGAAACAGGCGCAGCAGATGCAGGAGCGCCTGCAGAAGCAGATGGCCGAGATGAAGGTGGAAGCCACCGCCGGCGGCGGCATGGTCACCGTCGTCGTCAGCGGCGGCAAGCAGCTGCTCTCGCTGAAGATCGATCCCGAGGCGGTCTCGAAGGACGACGTCGAGATGCTGCAGGACATGATCCTGGCGGCGGTCAACGACGCGCAGCGCAAGGTCGACGAGGCGTTACAGCAGCAGATGGGCGGCATGATGGGCGGCCTGAAGATCCCCGGCCTGTGATGAACCGGCCCGATCCGCTGACGAAGCTGGTCGAACAGCTGCAGCGGCTGCCCGGCATCGGCGCGAAGAGCGCCCAGCGCCTGGCCTACCACGTGCTCAAGACGCCGCGGGAGGAGATCGATCGCCTGGCCGACGCGATGCGCGAAGTCAAGGACCGCGTCACCTACTGCTCGGTCTGCAGCAACATCACCGATGTCGATCCCTGCTTCTTTTGCACCAACAGCGGCCGCGATCCGGGCGTGATCTGCGTGGTCGAGGAGCCGGAGAACGTGGCGGCGGTCGAGAAGACGCGCGACTTCAAGGGGCGCTATCACGTCCTGATGGGCGCGCTGTCGCCGCTCCAGGGCATCGGACCAGACGATTTGAAGGTGAAGGAGCTGCTGATGCGGGTCGGCAGCGGCGAGGTCCAGGAAGTGATCCTCGCGACCAACCCGAACGTGGAGGGGGAAGCGACCGCGATCTACCTGGCGCGGCTGCTCAAGCCGCTCGGGGTGCGCGTCACCCGCATCGCCATGGGTGTCCCGGTCGGCAGCGACCTCGAGTACGCGGACGAGTTCACAATGCACAAGGCCATGGAGGGGCGGCGCGAGGTCTAGTGCGAACCGCGAACTGCGAACTACAAACTACCTAGGCCGCGACCGTTTCGCTGGTTTCCGCCCCGAGCAGGTGCCGCAGCTTCAACACCACGCTGATCCAGTAGGTGTTCGATCCGATCGCGGCGAGCAGGACCACCAGCGGCAGCCCCCCCACCAGCGAGAGCGCCATGATCCCGTAGGGCATTGCCGAACGAGTGGCCACCAACGAGAGGCGCCAGATGATGCGCGACCACCAGGTCGGTTCCGCGCGGAAGCGATCTCTGGCGATGGCGTGCAGCTTGTCGGGGTGCCCGGCGGTGATGCGGCTCCGGAGGAAGATCAGGAACGC
>JBKJRJ010000314.1:0-5742 GCA_046594705.1 Vicinamibacterales bacterium | reverse complement strand
GAACTGTGGCTGTGGTTCTTCGCCGGCATCGTGCGGCAGCGATGGCAGGACCGGGGAAGCCCGCAAGGGGTGCCCGCCGCCTCGGGTTCCCGGTTTGCATGAGGTAGCGGTGTGACGCTCCTCCGTGCCATCACGCCGGCCCTCCATCGCCTGGACCACGCCCTCGGTCGTCTCTCGTCCCGCCGCGATGTCCTCGTCGAGATGCGGACCCCCGTCTATCAGGCGGTGCTCGGTCCGATCGGCCAGGCGCTGGCGGTCGAGCGCGATGTGCACGTCTGGTACACGAGCGAGTACCCCGAGCGTCTCAGGGAGCTGGTCCCGGCCGGACGATTCCTGACGCACGCCGAGGCGGAATGGCGACGGTTCGACCTCTACGTGAACGGCGATCCGTGGGCGGCGGCGCGGCTGCGGCGATGCGCGCGGCGCGTCAACTTCTTCCACGGCGTAGCGGGCAAGTACGATCTCGACCGGCCGTCTGGGCTCCCTCTGGGCTTCGAGTGCTACGATCGCGTGGGGTTCATCAACCGCGATCGCATGGCGCGCTACCTCGCCGCGGGCATTGTCACGCAGCAGCAGGCGGTGCTGGTCGGGTATCCCAAGCTCGATGCGCTGGTCTCCGGGGCGCTCGGTGGCGACGCGGTTCGGGCCTCGCTGGAGCTGGCGCCTGGACGGCCAACCGCGCTGTACGCGCCGACCTACTCCGAGGCCTCGTCCCTGCACCTGGCGGGTGAAGCCATCGTCGATGCGCTGGTGGCGGCCGGGTTCAACGTCATCGTCAAGCTTCACGACCGCTCGCTCGATCCCGATCGCCGCTATAACGCCGGAATCGACTGGCGGGCGCGCTTCGCTTCGCTGGTGAGCATCCACCGGCCTGGCCATGTCCGGTTCGTCGAGCAGGCCGACGCCTCCCCGCTGCTTGCGGCCGCCGACTGCATGATCACGGATCACAGCTCCGTCGGTTTCGAATATCTGGTCCTGGACCGGCCGCTGCTGATCTACGACGCACCCGGCCTGCCGCTCGTGGCGCGCATCAACCCTGAGAAGATCGAGCTGTTGCGCAGCACCGCCACGGTGTCGCGCACACCCGCGGAACTGGCGGCGGCCGCCGTTCGCGCGTTGGCAAGCCCGGCGGAGCTGTCGACCGCGCGTCGGCGCGTCGCGGGCGCGCTCTTCTTCGATCCAGGCCATGCCACCGCGCGATGCGTCCAGCTTCTCCGCGGCTTGCTGCACCCGGCCGCGCCGGCAGCGGTCACGCCGCAGCGCGCGCCCGAAGAGGTCTCGTGAGTGCCGCCGCCGTGCTTGACGCCTCTGTCCTCATCGCAACCTACAATCGGGCCACCCTGCTCGACGACACCCTGCAGTCGATCCGCGCGCTGCGGGTGAACCCTGGACGAACCTGGGAAGTGCTCGTCGTCGACAATAACTCCTCCGACGGCACGCGCGCGGTGGTCGAGCGCCAGGCGCGGGACTTCCCTGTCCCGCTGCGCTATCTCTTCGAGCGCCGCCAGGGCCGGTCGAGGGCGTTGAATACGGGCATCGCCGCGTCGCGCGGCGCCGTCATCGCGATGACCGACGACGACGTGAAGGTCGGCGAACGGTGGCTGGACGCCGCGTGCGACGCGCTGGCTGACCCGTCCGTCGCCTACACCGGCGGCCCGGTGGTGCCGATGTGGGAATCGCCCGCCCCGGCGTGGCTCGACCTGACCCGCGGCGACCTCTGGGGAACGATCGCGATCCAGGATCACGGCAATCGGCCGTTCGTTTACGAGGACGCGCGCAAGGTGCCGCTCGGGGCCAATATGGCGGCGCGGCAGTCCCTGTTCGTGGTCAGTGGCGTGTTCCGCGCGGATATCGGACGCAGCAGCGGCCGTCTCGTGCTGGGGCAGGAAGTGCCGGAATTGCTGATGCGCGCGCGGGCCGCCGGCCTGCGCGGCCTCTATGTCCCAGCCATGTCGGTGCGGCATCACATCCCGACCCGCCGTCTGAACAAGGCCTATTTCCGCAACTGGTGGTTCGGTAAAGGAGTCTCGCGGAGCGCGCTCGAGCGATCGCAGCCGGTGACGGAACTGGGCGTCGATCTCCGGACGACCCCGCACGTGCTCGGCGTGCCGCGCTATTTGTACGGGTCGGCGGTGCGGGATGTCGTGGCCTATCTGAGGCACACATTGGCGGGCCGCCCGCTCGACGCCTTCCGCCACCAGATGATGCTGATGTTTTTCGCCGGCTATGTGTGGGCCAGACTGACCTCGCGCCCTTCGCGCGCGATGGCGCGGGTGAAGGGCGACCCGACACTCTCCACCGGCAACTCGTAATCCGCTGCCGTCATCCCAGGAAATACTGGTGACTCAGCCACTGGTGGCCGTTCGGCCCCGCGCCATCAGCGCCGCCGCCCCCGAGATCCACCCGTCGAACTCGAGCATGCTCTGGTTGCTGGAATCGATGAACCGCGGCAACAGCAGCGGGTTGGACCGCGGAGTCGCAAGGCCCGGATCACAAGTGGTGGCGGACGAGACGCGCGACTCGGCCAGCCAGTCCACGTACGGCGCACGGTAGATCCCCATCGGATAGCAGAAGTGTACCGGTGCCGGAGCCAGCGGCGTGGTCAGCCGCGTGATGATCTCGCGATTGACCGAGATCTCTTCGATAAAGCGGTCCCTGGTCACGGGCGAGCAGTGGGTGTGCGTGTGCAGCTGCACGTCCATGCCGAGCCCGACCATTTCCCGCACCTCGGACGGGTTGAGCAAGTGCAGAGTGCGGCGCGCACGCAGCTCCAGCCAATCGACGTCGAGCATCGCGGCGAGCCTCTGCAGCAGCGCGTTGAGCGCGTCAGGACCCAGTTCCTGCTGCTCGCCAAAGGTGACGAAGGCGCGTCCGACCCTGTGGCGGGACTCCGCAGTACGCAGGTCCAGCGTGATCGGGCGGTCGAGCAGTTCGCCCGCTGCGGCCTTGACGACGCGGCCGCGGGCCTTCCACATGAGATAGAACGTGGTGGGCGAGAACACGGGACCGTCCTGTTCGCAGCGCTGCGTGTTCAGGTAGACGGTTGCCGGCATGTCGAATGCCTTGAGGATGGGATAGGCGGCCGCCTTGAAGTCGTAGAAGCCGTCGTCAAACGTGATGGCGACGCTGCGCTCCGGCAGGTCATGGCGATAGAGGCGTTCAACCGCTTCGCCGAGCGGCAGCACGGTGCACCTGGCGCGGCGCAGTGCGTCGAGCCGCTGTTCGAGGAGCGGGATGGACATGTAGAGGTCCGGGTTCCACTCGTGCTCGTCGTGGCGCGCGATGCCGTGGTAGCCGAGAATGAGAAGGCGCTGGGTCCGCCATCGGCTGTTCAACAGCAGCCGTTCGCCCCCGGTGTGTCGCAGGGTTCGGAGCGCGTGACGCCTGAGTTCGCGAAACATCAGCTAGCTCGCGACGGCGTGCAGGCGGTCGAGGGGGTCGACGGGGTCGAGGGGGTCGAGCAGGATGTCTTCGTGTGTTCCCATTACGGTAAACAATTGCCCAGCTCTACCCAACGCCACCCCAATCAGCGGCCGTGGGACGCCGCTCGCCCGTTACTCGCAGGCTTATCGCAAGGGCCATTCCAACTTCTGCAGTATCGGCCGGCGTACGTAAAAGACGGCAGAGGGCAGGAGGCTTCTGCCTTCTGCCTTCTGCCGTCTGCCGTCTGCCGTCTGCCGTCTGCCGTCTGCCGTCTGCGGCTGCGGTCCAGCTAGGCGCTTACTGGACGATGAAGGTAGTCAGCACCGGCCGGTGATCGCTTGGCATGACGCCGTTGGCGTCGCGCGTGTCGTACACCTGCGAGGACTTGACGGTGAGGTTCGAGGACCCCTTCGAGTAGAAGATGTAGTCGATCCGGCCGTTCTTGGTTTCGCCGTTGTTGCCGGAAAACGCGGTCGCCGTGCCCTGCGCGGCTGCCACCGTCCATGAATCGTAATAGTACTGGTTGAACTTCGCGATCGAGGCCTGGTCGGGCCACGCATTCATGTCGCCGGTGAGGATGCGGTTCTCCGGCTGCACCGCCGACCACGTGGTGACCTCGCTGGCCTGCGCCAGCCGGAGCGTCGCGTCGTAGGGGTCGAGGTGGGTCAGGATCAGCGAGATGTTGCGGCCGTTCACGGTGATCTCCACTTCGCCGATGCTTCGGTCGTAGTTGCGCAGCAGTTCGTAGCGGTCGCTGAAGTTGACTGGGTAGGTGGAAAGAATCAGGTTGCCTTTGCCGTTCGAGTTCCAGTCGCCGTACTCCTGAGCGAAGTGGATGTACCAGGTCTTGCCAGTCTTCTGCTGCAGCAGGTTCTTGTAGACCTCGGGCTGATCCTGGTTGCCCCAGTAGGTGTATTTCTCGATTTCGTTGAGCGTCACCACATCCGGGTTCATTTTGGCGATCCAGGTCGCGACGCGGTCGGGGCTGTAGATGTTGTCGGTCCCGTAGCCGCCGTGGTGGACGTTCCACTGCAGGACGCGGAGGGTGCTGCCGGTCGGCGCCGGCGCCGGAGCCGCGGTGGCCGTCGAGGCGGCCACGTCCGTCGTGGCATCGACCCGGGCACCAATCGATACGAGCGTGACGTCAACCCGCAGCGCACCGGGCACCGGCGTCTTGCTCGTGTAGACCAGCGAGCCGTTGCGGTAGTAGCGGACGGTGGCGCCGTCGCTGGCGACCTTGAAGACGTCGCCCGAGGCGTAGGTGCCTTCCGTGCGATAGACCCCGGCCTCGCGAATGTCCCAGCTGGTCGATCCGGAAAAGCCGAAGGAGTAGTCGATGGCATAACCCGGCTGCGCATCGCGGCCGAGCCCGGCCAGGGTCCGCTGGCCCGCGGCCACCGTGAAGGTCACCGACCCCGCCGTGAACTCCTGCTGGCTGATCGCGCCCGCATCAGCGCAGTCGCCGCAGCCGCTCGTCTTCTGCAGGTTGCCTCCCGAGGCGCTCGCCTTGACCACCGCGGTCCAGACCACGGCGTTGGTGCCCGTCGTGGTGGTTGTGGTCGTGGTTGCCGCGGCGTCTGTGCTGGCACTGATCGCGGCGCCGATCGTGACGAGCGTGGTATCGACCACCAGCAATCCGGGGGGCGGCACCTTGCTGGTGTAGACGACCGATCCGTTCCGGTAGTAGCGGACCGTGGCGCCGTCGGTGGCCACCGTGAAGACGTCGCTGGCGGCGAAGGCGCCCTCGGTGCGATAGGTGTTGGACTCGCGAATCTCCCACGAACTCCCGCCCGCGAATTTGAAGGCGTAATTGACCGCATAACCCAGGCTGCCGGTCGCGCTCTGGCCGAGGCCGGCCAGGACGAACGCGCCAGGCGCCACGGTGAACGACACCGACCCGCTCGTGAACTGCTGCTGGCTCACCGCACCCGCGTCCGGACACCCCGAACATCCGCTGGTCTTCTGAATCGAGCCGCCCGAGACCGTGGATTTGGTGACCGCTGTCCACGCCACCGGACCGGGGGCCGCGGCGGCAGCGGTGGCCGAGAGCAGCAGGGCGCAGGCCGAAAGCGCGAGGCGAATGGATCGGTAGCTGGACATCATGCTTGGGAGCTTCCTCATGACGGAACTGGTGGTAACGGGTAACTGCTGACTGGAAGACTGGAAACTGGTGGTTACTTCACGACGAACGTCGTCAGCACCGGGCGGTGGTCGGACGGCATCTGGCCGCTCGAGTCGCGCGTGTCATAGACCTGAGACGACTTCACGGTGAGGTTGACGGACGCTTTTGAATAGAAGATGTAATCGATGCGGCCGTTC